>JBPCXM010000474.1:0-2775 GCA_051008535.1 Pseudomonadales bacterium
GCGGAGGAGCTGCTGCGTAGAGATGCCCTGCGCGACAGCGAATTTGACGCCACTTTTTTTGACAGCCTCAACGACTCTGAGCTCGAGGAAGACGATGAGACTCGCCTGGCGTTGCCGCCGCTCACGCCGCAAGGCGAAAGCGACGACACCGATCCGGCATTATGGGACGAGCCGCCCGTGCCGCCCCGTAATCAGGACAGTGACACGCGATGGGCAATGGAGTTAATTGACGACCTGCACCGTGACAAAAATGAAGACGCGCCCGCAGTGCACTCGGTAGCCGATGGTTTCAGCTTGGATGACGCCACTGAGCTCGATTCCTTTAACGTCAGCGGAGATATTGACCGCCAGTTCGACAATCTTGGTGGCTTTGCCGACGATTACGGTCAACCCGATGCCAGCTATGCCAGCGATTTTGACAGTGCCCGCCGTGGCGCTTGGTTGTGGGCGTTGGGAACTTTGCTACTTGTGCTGGCCCTCGCTGCCCAATATGTGGTGTTCAACTTTAACACGCTGGCAACCGATGATCGTTTCAGACCCGTGCTGAAACGCGCGTGCGCGACCCTGCCGTGCGAGCTTCCGGTGTTGGAGGACTTGAAGAAAATTTCTTCGGAAAAGCTGGTCGTTCGCAGCCATCCCGACAAAAGCGATGCGTTGATGGTCGATGTGATTATCACCAATCGCGCCAAATTTGCGCAGCCCTTTCCGGCGCTGGAACTGACATTTTCCGATTTGCGTGGCAAAGTGATTGCGACGCAAAGTTTTTATCCCAGCGAATACCTGCATGGCGAGCTCAGCGGCATGACCCTGATGCCAAGCAGGAATCCGATTCACCTGGAGTTGGACATTACCGATCCCGGGTCAGCGGCCATCAACTACAAACTCAAGTTGGTCAAAGGTTATGATTAAGCCGGGCGGCGTCAAATTTTTGGCGTGGGATAAGGGGTTTTTATGCCGGCCATCGGCCCTTCGAAGTGCTTTGAGGGCTCCTTTGCAATGTGATGCAGTCCACAAATTTGAAAATTGTTACATTGAAAATCGGCGGCTTTAAACTCAGTAGCCCGGTTGTACTGGCGCCGATGGCGGGGGTGACCGACCTGCCGTTTCGACGCCTGTGCCACCGGCTAGGCGCGGGCATGGTGGTGGGAGAAATGCTAACCTCCGACACTAAATTGTGGTCTACGCCCAAGTCGCAGCGACGCCTCAGTTTTTGTGATGAAATCGAACCGCGCGCTATTCAAATCGCTGGCGCCGACCCAGAATTTATGGCCGATGCTGCCCGCCAGGCCGAGCAACGGGGGGCACAACTCATTGATATTAATATGGGTTGCCCGGCTAAAAAAGTCTGTAATAAAGCCGCGGGCTCGGCGTTGTTACGCGATGAAAAGCTAGTTGAGCGCATTCTGCGCAGCGTTACGCAAGCCGTCGCTATTCCTGTCACCTTGAAGATTCGCACCGGGTGGAGCGTAGAACAACGCAACGGTTTGAATGTCGCGCTGCTTGCCGAACAAAATGACATTGCTGCGCTAACTGTGCACGGCAGGACGCGTGCATGTGGATTTCACAGCGCCGCGGAATACGATACTATTGCGGCCATTAAGGCGCGCGTTTCAATCCCCGTCATAGCCAATGGAGATATAAGCTCAGCGTCGAAAGCATTGGAAGTAATAAACCGCACCGGCGCCGACGGCGTCATGATCGGTAGGGCAGCGCTAGGAAAGCCATGGATCATCCATCAGATAGCCGAATTCCTAAAAAATGGTATACAATTGCCGAATCTAGATGTACAAAGCGTACACAAGATCATGCTTGAGCATGTAAACGCACTGCATGGTTTCTACGGCGAGTTCAGCGGTGTTCGCGTGGCTCGCAAACATGTAGGCTGGTACTTACAAAACTTAGGGTCGACTGAGTGTCCGGGGGCAAAGGAGTTCCGCAAGGCATTCAACAAAGTTGAATCAGCGCAACATCAAATAACAATGCTAAATAGTTTTTTTGAAAATTTTATGAGTGGAGGGGAAATAGCAGCATGACTACACCTGATTACTTAGATGAGCAAACCAGCCAGGATGAAACGCTTGCACCGGCGGCGACCGATGCTCAGAACGTAAAGCAGTTTTTGACCGAGGCACCGGTTGCGCATGCACAAACTTTGCGCGATAGCGTCGAAGTTGCCATGAGCAATTATTTTTCGCATTTGGATGGTCAGCAGGTCTCCGATGTGTATCAAATGGTATTGTCTGAAGTTGAAGCTCCTTTACTGGAAGCCGTGATGAAGTACACTCGCAATAACCAAACCAAGGCGTCAATACTGCTTGGTTTAAATCGCGGTACTTTGCGCAAAAAGCTAAAACAATACGGTTTGCTGTAAAAGATAGTGGCGACCGGGTTGCCGGTTTACGCTGCGCGCGCTTGAAAAAAAGGGGTGGTCTGCCACCCCTTTTTCTGTCTTACCGAAAGGGAAGCCACGACTGATTGAAAAGTCATTAGGATACTTCTACACAGCCCGCTATCCATAAGCGGCGCTATTTCAGTAATAGATACCGGACATTAACTGCAATTCATGACCGCCACTGCACAACGAGTAAAAGTTGAACGCGCGTTATTGAGCGTATCCGATAAAACGGGCATTGTTGAGTTAGCCCAGACCTTGCTTAAGCATGGTATCGAGTTGCTATCCACCGGCGGCACCTATCGTCTGCTGCTCGAACACGATCTTGCTGTGACCGAAGTTGCCGACTATACGGGCTTTCCCGAGATGATGGATGGTAGGGT
>JBPCXM010000475.1:0-2760 GCA_051008535.1 Pseudomonadales bacterium
ATGGATACCCCATTCAGTGTTGCCTTGGTTGTCTACCAGATCCACCAGGGCGGAGCGCATGAAGTACTGCTGCGCCTTTTCGGTATCGCCCACCTCGATGCCCATGATGCAGTGAATGCTTGGACTCAGCGAGGACTTGTGCATGGTCTTGCTCTCATAGTACTCGTAGTTTACCTGCTTGACCTGGTCATCAAACTCATCTGGCAAGACATATAACAACATCACCACGTCGGGCTGCTTGACCAGGTTGCTCTTGCCGGCATTGAAGTGATCATAACCATCGGGATAGACCGGCATGTTGTTGTCATCAAATTTGATGATCGGCGCGTTCTGGCACTCGAAAAAGCCCTCGAATTGCTCGATCAGTTTTTTCTCGGGGTCAAACGGGATAAATATCTTATCGGCAATGCTGCGCCAGCGCGCCACCTCTTCCGCTGTCAGGCCCATCTTGGTGGATATTGCGCCATGCACCTGGGTGTGCTTCTCCTGCAACAGATCATGGAGTTCTAGCGCCTTTTGCAGGTTCCACTGCGTCATCCAGTTGGTGAAGACGTTGTTGTCGACGTGTTCGTGGAATTCGTCCGGTCCAATGACCCGGTTGAGTTCGTAGCGGTCTTCTGCCTTATTGTATTCCAGTCGGCTATCCCAGAAACGGGCTGTATTGAACAAAATCTCGGCGCCGTAATCGAAGATAAAGTCCCAGTCACCGGTTGCGGTGACATAAGTAATAACGCCGTAGGCGACATCGGAGGTAATGTGAATCTCCTCTTCGCCGGTCCAGATCCGGTGCTCGCCGTCGGCAGTCCACTTTGGCGTCGTTTCAACACCGGTATCGGCTGCTTCCCAGGGATACTGCGCGCCACTGAAACCGTTGCTGCGGGCGTTCTCCAGTGCGCCCGCCATGGTGTGATACCGATACTCCAGCAGTGCCCTGGCGGTTGCAGGCTGAGTGTAAATAAAGAACGGCAACATGAATATCTCGGTGTCCCAGAACACGTGCCCCTTGTAACCCTCCCCGGACATGCTTTTGGCACCAATATTTGCTTTGGGGTCATGTTCATTCGCGGTAATGAGTAAATGATAGATGTTGAAACGCAGGGCATGGGTGGCTGTGGCATCGCCATCGACGACGCAGTCTGCAGACGCCCATTTAGCGGCCCAGCTCTCGGTATGATCCAGCAGCCGTGTCTCGAAACCCCGCTTCCTCGCGGTGCGTAACGCCGCCAGGGAGGCGTTCTTGACTTCTGCGCCGTCGATGTCCCGAGAGGTGTGAATCGTAACCAACTTGTCCAGACCGTAGGACTTTCCCATTTGCGCCTGAAAAGCCGTTAGTTCGGTGACCCGCTCGTAATCAACCCGGATTGAACGTCTGCCCTGCGCGCCGATCAATTCCATAGCTGTCGCATACCCGAGCCGATGCCCAGTATCGATGGTGCTGGCTTCGAGGTATACCAGGTCCTGCTCAGCGGTGGTCTCAATACATTGCAGATGTTTGCTCTTAGCCCATTTCTCCCACTTCACTTCCGGATGAAACTTCTGCTCACCAACATACTTGGGCAGGCGGTCAAGGTTGTAGCGCTCAGCGTTGATACTACTTTCCACGACAATCTCGGCGTCGTAATTCTCTGCTGTCAGCAGCGCGTGGATACCGCAAAGGTGTTGATCGTTGAAACTGGCGTAACGCAGGCTTTCGTAGCCTGTGCGCCGGCCCAGTGCATCCTCGTAGCGCGTATGGCGATATAGCAGTCCGCAACGCAGGTCCAGAATTCGTCGATGGTCAAGGATTTTGCAGCCCTGCATGTTCAGGCGAATGCCGTCGACCCAGACTGTCAGTGGCAGCCAATCAGGTGCGTTAACGAGGTCGATGACCGTCGAGTCGTGGTGGTCGAAAACTCCGCCAAGATAGCAGGCTGGATAACCGCCTTTCAGACCCTCCTCGAGTGAACCCCGAATGCCCTGGTAGCCGTTTCCGACGGTAAACACGGTCTCGTAGAAGCCGGTTTTCTCCGGCTCGAAACCGTGCTCCTCGAGCCACCACTCCTTGTCGCTGAGATGTCTGATTAATGTCATAATAACCCTCTCTTACTGCCAGATAGTGCTACCTCTCGAGAGTCCTCGAGAAGGTTCAAAAGAAGCGTGGTAGATGCGCAGGCGAATGGCGTGCTACTGCAGATTACTGAGGACCATAGGTCCTGGCTATTTGCCGGTCCGTCTCCTCGAGATCCTTGTAAACGGCAAGTTTGGTGCTGGTACAACGCTGTGCGCCCGCGGCGTTGCCGTAATAACATGCTTTTACGTAGTCCCGGGTCTTTAGGTAGCCAAAGGCCAGGCCGCCGGCGAACGAATCTCCACAGCCGGTGGTGTCAACCACATGATCAACGTGAATCCGCTTGATGAAGTGCTCCTGCACCTCGCCCGCGTCGTCCTTGAAATACACTGCGCAACCATATTCGTCGAGAGTTACATAGAGTGCCTTGACGCCCTTGTCGAGACAATGCTGCGCAAACTTGGGCAACTCGTCCAGGGGGAGCTCTCCAATATTTTCCAGTTCCCCCGGCTCGTATTCAAACTTGAACCAGCTGCATGCCGCCTCTTCAAGATTCATCTTGAGAATATCGATATACGGCAGCCAAACATCCCGATCGATCCAGAACTTGAGGAAGCGTTCGCCGGCTCTCGAACAGCCATTGGTTGGACCATGCGCGTCAAAGATCACCGTGCCGTTGCTGTTCTTCTTGATAAACTCAA
Source organism: Pseudomonadales bacterium (assembly GCA_051008535.1). Classification (GTDB taxonomy): domain Bacteria; phylum Pseudomonadota; class Gammaproteobacteria; order Pseudomonadales; family JAUIET01; genus JBBKXJ01. Next base: position 2,749 of record JBPCXM010000475.1, read on the forward strand.
GCGTACTCAGCG
>JBPCXM010000476.1:0-4332 GCA_051008535.1 Pseudomonadales bacterium
ATTCCAGGCAGCGAAGTTGCGGAGGATGAACAACTGCTCGCAGATATTCAGGCGCGCAGCGACACGATCTATCACCCAACCAGCACGTGCAAGATGGGCCCCGACCCGTATACAGCAGTCGTTGATAACAGACTTTGCGTACATGGTATGCAAAACCTAAGAGTGGTAGATGCCTCGGTGTTTCCATGCGTGACATCGGGCAACATCAATGCGCCGGTGATCATGCTTGCAGAGAAAGCGGCGGAAATGATTTTGGTCGTTACACGTACGGGGCGCTAATTTCCGCCCGAAAGCGAGCCCCCCAAGCTACCCGTCAGCTTCGCTTGTGATTTGCGCAACCTACCCGGCGTCCACCGCGCGGCAAACGCCAATTGCTTGGCCATTTTATTCACTGGCGTGTGCACGTTATCGCCATGCACTGCGTCCCATGCTGCCGGGCCGATGATAGCAACCGGGCTGACCAGAACACCCTCGGATTCCAACATTTCTTTGCCGCTCATATTGCTGCCTTCGACCACATTGCTAATAATGTTGGTATCGACGAAGCCGGGCATCAACGAACGCGATTTGATTCCATGCGGGAGAAACTCGATATCGTGTGCTTCGGCCAGCCCCCGTACCGCAAATTTGGTTGCGCTGTAGACGCTCAAATTAGCGGTGCCATATATGCCGGCAGCGGATGCCGTGTATAGAACGCACGAATCAGGCGTTGCCTTTAACAGTTCAAAACATGCTCGCGTACCACTGATAACCCCGGTCAGATTAATCGCAATCAATAGATCAATGTCTTCGTCGGTCATTTCATTAATAGGGCCGCCTGAGCCAACCCCGGCATTGTTGAACAATACCGTCATCTGCCCGTCAGTTTGTTTCGCAAAGTCTGCGACAACAGCTTTCCATTGCGCTCTGTCGGTCACGTCAAGCCGGTGGGTCGAGCTCATTCCTTCCGGTAGCATCGCCGCCGTTTCGGCCAAGCCCGCTTCGTTGATATCAGCAATACCAACGAACCACGCTTTAGAGGCGAAATGGCGGGCAACCTCGCGCCCCAATCCCGATGCGCCGCCAGTGATAAAGATCGTTTTCTGTCCGCTTTTATACGCCACTTGCTATTCCGTACTGCGTCATTATCAGTGGGGTTTATTCCAAGCTTTTTTTGTCTTGGCGTCAAGCACGGTTGGACAAGCATGCCAAGGACCGTCACTATACATAGTAATGACTTCATCAGTTGAACATTTGGACGTGCTTATTGTCGGCGCAGGGATCTCGGGGATCGGCGCGGCGTATCACCTGCAGACCCACTGCCCGGATCGCAGCTTTGCGATTCTTGAGGGTCGTGAAAACCTCGGCGGCACCTGGGATTTGTTCCGCTATCCCGGCATTCGCTCCGACAGCGATATGCACACGCTCGGCTATAGCTTCAAGCCGTGGCGGGCTACCAAGTCGATCGCCGACGGGCCATCGATTCTGCAATACCTCCGCGAGACCGCGACAGAAAACGGGATTGACCACCGTATTCGTTTTCAGCACCTGGTGACCAGGGCCGAATGGTCCAGCGAGGCTGCGAGATGGACCGTCTTTGCCGTTCGCAACGACACCGGCGAGAACGTTTCCTACACCTGCGGTTTCCTGTTCATGTGTAGCGGATACTATAGCTACAAGGCCGGTTATACCCCAGAGTTTGAGGGCAGAGACCGCTTCACCGGCGACATCGTGAGCCCGCAGCAGTGGCCACAAGACCTAGCCTATCAGGGCAAGCGCGTGGTCATTATCGGTTCTGGAGCGACCGCGGTCACTCTGGTTCCCGCGATGGCGCAACACGCCGAACACGTCACCATGTTACAGCGGTCGCCAACTTATGTTGTTTCCCGGCCCGACCGCGACGTGATCGCCAATACTCTCCGCAAAGTACTGCCTGACAAGGTCGCGTATGAGATCACCCGCTGGAAGAACACATTCCTCCAGGAACGCCTCTATAAGATGACTCGGTCAAATCCAGCGAAGGTCAAAAAGCAATTCCTCGACTGGGTGCGCGCGGAGCTAGGGCCCGATTTCGACGTCGATCGGCACTTCACGCCGAGCTACAACCCATGGGACCAGCGCCTTTGCCTAGTTCCGAACGGAGATCTGTTTGCAGCGCTGCGGTTAAAAAAAGCCTCGGTCGTTACTGACCATATTGAAACCTTTACCGAGAATGGCATCAAGCTTCAATCCGGTAAAGAGCTGGAAGCCGATATCATCGTCACCGCCACCGGTTTGCAATTGGTGACCCTTGGCGAAATGGACTTCCTGGTCGATGGTGAACCGGTCGATTTCGCTAAGACCTGGACCTACAAGGGGCTGGCTTACTCCGGCGTTCCCAATCTCGCCTCGTCGTTCGGCTACATCAATGCATCATGGACGCTGCGGGCTGATCTCACCTGCGAGTACGTTTGCCGTCTTCTCAACCACATGCGCGAGACGGGGGCCGTGCAATGCACGCCACGCCTAAGGCCCGCCGACCGCGACATGCCGGCGCGACCGTGGATAGACGATTTCTCGTCCGGCTACATGCAGCGCATGATGCCAATGCTGCCGAAGCAAGGTGACCGAGCGCCCTGGATCAACACCCAGCGCTACTCACAGGACAAGAAATTGTTTCGCAAATCACCGATCGACGATGGTGTTATGCAGTTCGGGGCACTATAAACGCTCAATAGATGGGGGCACTATCATCGGGCCGCAAATGGCTGTCGCCAGCTACTATTTTTCCGCGTCGCCCGATACACCGACTCCCCCTGTCTGCGGCGATTCTCCGCTACCTAGCATCTGCTGCCAGTCGCGGAACGGCCCGCTAATATTCTGCCAAAACGATCGATACTCAGCCTGCGATTCTGGTCCAATGCCCCAAGGCGTATACTCGTCTTTTTCGGGAATATAGAGTGTGTGGAACATTCTATCCCAAATGCTGGTGACTGCAGCAAAGTTGGTATCCCAGTGTTGTTGCAGATAACTATGATGAATATGATGCATGGCCGGACTGTGTAACCATGTCGACAGCCACTTGGGATAATGGAATTGCACGTGGTAGTGACGGAAGGAACCGTTGAAACCAAACAGCATTGCGAAAAAACTGACGTTGAACAGTGTAGCCGCCGTGATTCCGCCGTTGAAGAGATAGGCAAATACACCAGCTGCGAAGCCATAACTAAGTGCTCTACCTGTCGCCCATATCGGTCCGGCGACAAAATGTTCACGGGACCGCGTCAACGGCGTCAATACCTCGGCCGAATGATGAATTTTGTGTATTGCCCACAGAGCTGGCACCTTATGCATGGTGAAGTGGGTGGCGAAGAAGACAAAGTCATAGGCCAGCAAAGTCACAAGACTGTACAGTAGCATCCACGCATAATTCGACTGCAGTGCCGGCGTTGCTCCAAAGACCCATTGCAAGGCGCTAATAACCGATTGTTCCGTTGCAGCACCCACCGTAGCCAGCAGGCCAATATACCAAAATGGGTGTAACAAGCGTTCAGTCACCCACAGCCAGATATCTACCCGCGCAGACACATGCGTGTAGATATCCTTGGGCAATAGGAACTCCAACAGACCTGTTTTTCGTTCCCGACCGTCGACACCTTTAGACCCGTGACCCCCCCGAACCAACCAAATCAGAGTAGCAATGGACAGCGTAAGTAAAATGGTTTTCCAGTGCAGGTCTTGGGGAATATTAGCGGCACCGATATCCCAGACTGCGCCCGTGGCACGCTGAATTATGTCAGTAAAAGGCCCGACAATTTCTTCGCTATCGTTTGTAGAATCCATTGTGATAAGCGCTATGACTTCATCATATTTGGGGAAGTCCAATTGCCCGTTACGATACAATAAATGATCTATGGTTCAAACTGCTGATGTTTGATAGGCAGGAAACGGTCAAGCCATTCTAGTCTGGCTGTGTGGCAAACTGGAAATGCCGGACAACTAGTTGCCTATGAGTTGACCGAGAGCGTTAGTATCGACTGGCTGGAAGCATTTCGACCGCGCCGTAAATTCGAAGTGATCAAGCGATATTAGCAACAACTTTGTCCCACAAATAAAGTGGGCATCGTGGGGTTGTGCTAATAAAGCGTCCAGGCGAAACGCGTGAATCTCTCGACTATCAGAAATCCTGCGTAAACCGGATGCCAATAGTACGAGGTCGGGCCCGTACGCCATAGTTTTGAGTACCGCACGTTCCCGTGGCGCACTGACTCGTCAGGTATAACGGCGCATCTTCGTCGGTGGCGTTTTTTACAAACAGACTCACAGCGAATTTCTCGGTCTCTATGCCGGCAGTAAGATCGGCGAGTGTATTCG
>JBPCXM010000477.1:0-6036 GCA_051008535.1 Pseudomonadales bacterium
AGGCATCGGCAAAATTCCAGCTCAGCTGGCCAAAGGCCGCTGCTGTTTCTGCATCTTGCTCATAGCGCGGGGCCTGCCCCAGTTCAAAAGACGGCACTGGTGACCTAGGCACATTTTCAGCCGATAGAGCCCGCAGGCTAATGTCAGTAGTATTCAGGGAGAAAAGTTTCTGACTTTCGAGATAGACACCCACAATGTAGTCTACGGTTTCTCCACCCGGTGACGACAAACGAAATTCCTGGCTAAACTGTTCAAATTCCTCATCAGGGCGCTGCTCGAGAAAGAACAGGTTGCTGAAGTCACCATCGAGTACCGTCGATGTATCGTACTCGCTGTAGCTGCTCAGCGAAGTCAGCGTCAAGCCACCCAATTCCCAATCCATCTGCACAGTTGCGTTCAATGAATCAAGATCGGCACTTTCTGGCAACCAACTGTTGGAAGTGGTTTTATCGTCGAATCGCGCATCTTCCAGCGGTGTTAGCACGTCTCTGTGTTGGATGATTCCTCGGAAATTACCGTCAATGTTGGTGAGCTGGCCATTGCTGCCGGTACGTTCAACTTCCGAGTACTCGACTTTTGCGTACACCTGCAGATTGTCGGTGGCATCAAACAGCAGGCTGCCGCGAAGCCCTAAGCTTTCTACCTCAGGCTCTTCGGTGTCTCTGACAAGGTTGTCCATGTAACCACCAGCATCTCGGTACTTGGCGGTCAGGCGTCCGCTCAATCGATCAGTTAGTGGGCCAGAGACCATGCCAATGTATTCCTGGCTGTCTTCCTCGAATTCATGCTGTACTCGCAGCTCTGCTTCCAGCTCGTCCGTCGGTCTAGCCGAGTTGATAATCATTGCGCCGGCCACCGTGCTCTTGCCAAATAGTGCGCCTTGAGGGCCCTTCAATACTTCAACTGAAGCCACGTCTAGAAAAGGCACCAGGTATTGCTGTGAGCGGCCGGTATACACGCCGTCGATAAACATACCTACCGATTGCTCAAACGCCACGTTATTGCCGGAGCCGATACCGCGAATAAAGATGCGAGCCGGGCTGCCACCACCAGGGCTGATGAAAAGGTTAAAGTTGGGGACGTAAGACGACAGGTCTTCCATACCTTGAATACCGGCCTCAGCAATTTTCTCGCCGCTGACCGCCGTCACTGCAATGGGTACATCCTGCAGGCTCTCGGTGCGTTTTTGCGCGGTCACTACAACTTCTTCCAGTACCAGGGTCTCGGCCGATGTATGAGGCAGCCATGAGGCGGCCGCCACGCCGGCAATCGTGATCGTCAGCATTTTATTTTTGCGGTTTTTGTTCTCAGATTTCATAGATTTTCACCCTGCCGGTTAATCCAAGTATTTTCGTTAACATTTTTCGGCACGAAAAAAGTAGCATAGCGATCAGCACAGACGGTTAAGCTGCGACTAGATGCTGTTATATTACTATACTTCACTCTATTTTTAATGTAAACCATTTGTCACTATTAATGCCATAAGTAGGTCGGCTTGAGCTTTGCGCTCTACTCATGGTCAAATGACTCACCGCGATAAATTGCAACAGGAATCAGGTATGGCTGAATTAAAGTTGGGTCTCGCTCAAGGCTACTGGGGCGCCGCACCAAATCCCAATTTCGTGGAAATGGCTCAAGAGGCCGAAAAATTGGGCTATGACTCGGTATGGTCGGCGGAAGCCTGGGGCAACGATGCTTTTACACCGCTGGCATGGATAGGAGCGCAGACTGAAAAGATCAAACTGGGCACTGCCGTTGTGCAACTGTCTGGCAGAACGCCCGCTTCCTGCGCCATGCATGCACTGACCCTGGACATGCTATCCAATGGCCGCCTGATATTAGGGCTGGGTGTGTCGGGGCCGCAGGTCGTTGAAGGCTGGTATGGACGACCCTTTCCCAAACCATTGGCGCGCACACGCGAATACATCAATATCATCCGTCAGGTATTGGCCCGCGAGGCACCAGTGACCAGTCCCGGGCCTCACTACCCTTTACCCTACCAGGGCGACGACGGCATGGGATTAGGTAAACCGCTTAAGCCGATCGTCCATCCACTGCGCAGCGAAATCCCAATCTACATAGGGGCGGAGGGACCTAAAAATATTGCTCTCAGCACTGAAATTGCCGATGGTTGGTTGCCGCTGTTTTATAACCCCTACGACGAAAGTGTGTATGCTGAATCGCTTGTCAATGCCAAACCGGATTTTCAGATTGCGCAGATGGTCTCTGTTGATATCACCGACGATATAGATGCTGGTTTGTTGAACGTGAAATTTTTTCTCAGCCTTTACGTCGGTGGTATGGGCGCTAAAAGCACCAATTTCCATAAGAATCTGTTCGAGCGGATGGGCTATGCCAAAGAAGCAGATAAGATTCAACAGCTGTTTCTCGAAGGTAAGCGCGAAGAAGCTGCGCACGTTATCCCCAACGAGTTAGCCGACTCCCTAGCCCTTATAGGGCCCAAAGACAGAATCAGAGACCGCCTGCAAGCCTGGCGTGATTCAAGGGTAACAACACTGCTGGTGGCCACCAGCGATAAGGATCAGTTGCGAGACATGGCCGAATTGATCCTGTAATGAAAGAGTTCGCGAGCTTAAATGACAACACGCCAATCCTGATTGGTGCGGGTCAGGTCGTGCAGCGTGAAGCTAATCAGATTTCACCCATGCAACTGGCAGCGCTGGCAAGCAATGCAGCCATTGAAGATTGCAGCGTAAGCAATGTCGCACAACACATTGACACCATTTGCGTGACCAAACTGTTCTCTGACATAGGCCGCCGCTGGCAGAGCAAGTCGGGGCGCAGCAACAATCCCCCGCAGTCGGTCGCAAGCCGAATCGGAGCCAATCCAACGCACCGGATTTACACCCAAACCGGCGGCAACGAACCGCAGTCGCGAGTCATTGAATTTGCCACTGATATTGCCAAAGGCACGCGTTCCGCGGTGTTGCTCACCGGCGCCGAGGCATTGAAGAACCAGCGCCACGCCGAGCGCAATGGCGAAGTACTGGACTGGAATGAACATTTCGAAGAGCCGCATGAAGATCGCGGTTTTGGCGATTACGTGGCAACTAGTCAGGAGATAAAAAACGGCCTAAACAACGTTGCCTACTACTACGCACTGGTCGAACAGGCGCAGCGACACAAACTTGGGCGCAGTGTTGACGAACACCGAGAGGCCATGGCGCAACTATTGGAATCCTTCAGCCAGGTCGCAGCCGGTAATCCCTACGCACAATTCACCGGGCAGCAAAGCGCGCAAGACATCCTCGCTGCCCCCAATCTAACCCACCTCTATACCAAGCGCATGATCGCCCAGGATAGCGTTAACCAGGGCGCTGCGCTGCTGTTGTGCAGCGTGGCAAAAGCCCGCGCACTAGGCATTCCGGAATCAAAATGGGTTTTTATTCACGGCATGGCCGAGGGCCGCGAGCTGGAGCTGAGCTACCGTGATGACCCCGCAGTATCGCCGATGGCAGGGCGAGTTGCCGAACGCGTGCTGAGCATGGCGCAGCTGGATATCGAGGCGATCGGTATGATCGACATCTACAGTTGTTTTCCCTGCGCCGTGACCACAGTGGCGCAACAGCTGCAGTTGCCCACCGATGGCAGTCGCAGGCTGACAGCGACAGGTGGCCTGCCGTATTTTGGCGGACCTGGCAACAATTACAGCATGCACGCCCTGGCTGAGGCGGTGCACTGGTCCAGGAAAAACCCAAGCGGTCATGCACTGGTGACCAGCAACGGTGGCATGCTGTCGAAACACGCTAGCGGTATTTACTCCCATTGTGCGAGCAGTACCGATTGGAGCTCGCAGGCAACCACAGTCAGCAATGAAACGCTCACGCGAAAAACCATTACCGCCGACCCAGGCCGCGGCAAAATTGTTTCCTACACTGTGCACTTCGGAGCGGATAGCAGCGCCCACTCTATTATTCTCGGCAAAACCGATGCCGGTAAGCGTTTTGTGGCATGCACGGCAGCGGAAGACCAGGCAACACCGGCCAAAATGCTGCACAGCGACCCGACCACGCAGTTCGTTACTGTGACCCCACCGGTCGAAGAAAAACTTCATTTCCAACTCACCCATTAGATATCGCAGCTATGGCATGGAATATCAGCGAGGCCATTTATCAGCTGGGGCATAGCGCTGTAGCCGACCGTGCGGCATTAATCCACGGCGATCAGGAAATCAGTTTTAGACAACTAAGCCAACGCGCCAGCAGCATTGCCAGTTGGTTGCGCTCGTTGCGATTGCCCAGTGGGGCACATGTAGGCCACTACATGCGCAATTCCAATGCGTACATGGAGACACTGACGGCGACAGGGCTGACGGCAATGGCCCACGTCAATGTCAATTATCGGTATGTTGAACAGGAGCTGGTGGACCTGTGCAATAGCCTTGATATTCGGGTATTGGTTTATGACGCGGAGTTTGCTGCACGAGTTGCTGCCATCAGAGAACAACTCAACGTCACTGTCGCCTTTGTCGAAGTAGGAGCTGCATTAGCTATTAACGACTTCGCCACGCCCTTGGAAGAGCTGTACCACCATGACGGTACCAGTTTCCAACGCTTCTGCTCCAGCGACGATCTTATTATTATTGCCACCGGCGGCACCACAGGTTTGCCCAAAGGTGTCATGTGGCGTCATGAAGACATCTGGCGCAAGCAACACCTTTCAACCGGCAGCGCCATGGCACCACTGCGACTGCAAGAACACCCCACCATTATCGAGGAACACGTTGCCAATGTGCTGAGTTTGCCGGCACCCACACCTTTTATACCGCTTAGCCCATTGATGCACGGCGCCGGTATGTTGATGGCCATTCTTATGCTGGCTCAGGGCGTATCGGTACTGACGGTGCCCGGGCAAAAGTTTGATGCAGACGTGACACTGGACTTGATCAAACGTTATCGGGTAAGTGGCGTGGCGCTAGTTGGCGACCCATTTGCTATTCCGCTGCTTGAATGCCTTGACCGACGTGCCGATGAGGCATTACTGGCAAGTGTTGCACTAGTCGTATCCACCGGCGCCTCTCTAAGCCAAACTTATCGCGCAGGATTACAACGCCACAATCCTGATCTGATGCTAATCGACAGTCTCGGTTCTTCCGAGGCATCCGGCTTTGCAATGTCGACACCCGAGCCGGGCGTGTTCAAACCCTTGCCCACTACGCTAGTGTTTGACGACCAGATGCAGGAGGTTGTGCCAGGCAGCGATACCATAGGCATTGCCTACTCGGGTGGCCATATCCCCATCGGCTACTACCGTCAGCCAGATAAGTCTGCAGAGACCTTTATCGAACATGACGGCCAGCGCTATGTCAAAACTGGTGACCGTTGCAAGGTACGCGACGACGGCATGCTGATACTGCTGGGCAGAGACAGTAGCGTCATCAATACAGGCGGAGAAAAGGTCTACACCGTTGAAGTCGAGCGCGCGCTACTCGAGCACGTTGATATTACCGACGCGCTGGTGGTGGGTTTACCACACCCAAGATTTGGCAACATGGTAGTGGCCGTGGTCGAAGGCAAGTCGCTGACTGAAGATACTATCGATGAAGCGGGAATTCAGAGTCATGCGCGCAAGCTGCTAGCGGATTACAAGGTTCCCCGCCGAATCATTGCGATTGACTCGTTACACCGAGCCGCAAACGGTAAGCCCGACTATTCGTTCATCACTGGCTACGCTTTAGCGATGGTGGAGAGCGTCAAAGGCTGAGCGACCGCTACTACAAAATACGGTACTATCGACCCACACATACTTCGGGCGTCGACTATGAATTATTCCATCCGCGCAATCCTCGCATTTATCTGCGCAAACCTGTTATGGCCTTTCTTTGCACACGCGATCAACGAACCAGATCTTACCGTTGAACGCAGTTTTCCGCCCTACTATTTAGAACACAAACAGTATTTCGCACCACATACTATCAAACTCGAGAATCAACCCGTTTGGGTGTTGCGCAATTTGGGCGATTGGGCGGCCAATGCCACAATCATTGAAGGGCCGACCGGGCTTATCGTGTATGAC
>JBPCXM010000478.1:0-2777 GCA_051008535.1 Pseudomonadales bacterium
TGAATATGGTCGCGTCGGTGGTGGTGATTGGGGAACAGGGGGCGGAAATTATCAAGCGCCTCAATGCCGCCGGCGAATTGACCCAAACCAGTCAAAACGCCGATTCGCAGGCGCTGGGCAACATCGCCTTCAAACTACGTCACCAGCTCAAATTCGCCACCGAAGGGCGTGATCTGGATAACAGCGGCGGCATCGAAAGGGAAAGTACCGAAATTGGCCTCAATCAATTTGACAGTCAACTACAGGCGATGCTGGACCGGGAAACGGACCCCCCTTATGAACCGCTGGAAAGAAAGTATGTACTCGGTTTGGTGCGCCTGCCAAACGGCACTTGGGATTTTCGCATAGGCCGACCGTTGCGGAGGAGCAACTCTTCGGCAGGTTATGCGGGTTATTGAAAACCATGTTTCAATTTAAACGCTTGGTATTGAAATTTCTTAGCTCTCACGTTGGCGGCAAAGCACTACTACGCTGCGTATGCGTGGCTTGCTTTCTATGCTGCGCAGACGTGCATGCACAACAACAGCCCTGCTTTCGCCAGGCGGGAGAGCAAGGCATACAAGCCTGCGTGGCATTAGCGCGCAGTGTGATCGGCGACAAATCACTATTACAAGCGCTGGGACATAAGTTGGAGGTCGCTGGCCGCTACCAGGCCGCCGGCACCGTGTACAAAACTGCTGTTGCGACTCACGCGAACGACAGGCAGTTGCTGCAAGGTCTTATTCGTGCACGTAGCGAACGCAACGCCTTGAAATTTCTGGCGGGGCTGGAGGACAAGCCACAGGCCGATCAATCCACCTGCTGGACTGCGCGCTGGTTGCCAGCCGTGAAGGCATGTCGCTCGGAAATAGCAGCCGATCCCAATAATGCTCGGCTTTACGAGCGTTTGGCGGATGTGTTGCGCAGTGTTGGTCGGGCAGACGATGCATTGCTGGCATATGCGAAGAGCTTGCGGCTTGCGCCCGACAATGTAATGGCAAAGCGCAAGCAAAACGCCCTGGCGGCATTGACAGACGGGACCATACCGGCTCCTGAGTCGGTATCTTTAGCGGCGCTAGCCTCAAATACACCGACGTCGAGATCCTCCAATGGCGAGTCAAACCAGCGAACCGCGGAAACGCCACGGGTCACTTCCTCTAGCGCTACAGATCAAGCTTCCACCGCCCCTGACGCGTCACCACAAAACGCGAAGCGGAAAAAACCGGAAACAGTGGAAAAACTGCAATTGTTGCAAGAACTTTTCGCCCAAGGCCTGCTCGACAAGGCGGAATACCGACAGCGCCGTGAAGACATTTTGGAAAGCGCATTCGCCAAGCCCGCGGGAGGAGAAGTAAAAGTAGCATTGGCGGCCACTGCGCCGAGTTTCCGTAGCGCACCAGCTGCCGATGTACCCGCTACCGCCGCCAGCGGTCGCTACCGTGCCCTGGTCATCGGCAACAATCGTTACGCCGAGTTTCCGAAGCTACAAACCCCCGTCGCCGACGCCATAGCAGTGGCCAAGCTACTCGAGCGAGATTATGGCTTTAATGTGACACGCCTGACCAATGCTTCGCGTTACAAGGTGCTGAAAGCGCTGGCGCAACTGCGCAAGGAGTTAACGGCGGAGGATAACCTGCTAGTGTATTACGCCGGTCACGGTTACCTGGATGAAGCGACCCGCCGCGGTTACTGGTTACCGATAGACGCCGAGCGCGACAACACCGCTAACTGGATTTCAACCGACGATATTACCGATACGCTAGCTGGAGTGGCCGCTAAACATGCCATTGTGATCGCCGATTCCTGCTTTTCTGGCACGTTAACCCGCGCGACACCCGCGTTCAATCGTGATGAACGCAACGCCCTACTACAGCGCCTAGCCAGCAAGCGCTCGCGTACCGTGCTGACGTCAGGTGGACTGGAGCCGGTGCTGGATGATGGTGACGGTAAGCACTCGATATTCGCCCGCGTGTTTTTGGACATTCTCACCGAGAACCAGGGCGTGCTGGAGGCGGAGCGTTTGTTCGTGTCGCTGCGTGATCGCGTTGCCCTGAATGCGGACCAGACCCCGCAATATGCGCCCATCCGCAAGGCCGGGCATGCAGGCGGCGATTTTATTTTTGTACGGCAGTAAGTCTTTCATGTAAAGAGGCAGGCGCTAAATGAAACCAACCCAGGTTTATCTTATCGACGATGACGCCGCCTTGCGCGGCTCGCTGGCCGCGTCGCTTGAAAGCGAGGGGGTTTTGGTTCAGTTGTTTGCTGGTGTTCCGGCGTTTATCGAGTGGATAGATTACGATGCGATGCCCAAGGGTGCGTGCATTTTGTCAGCTATGCAGTTACCGGAAATGAACGGCCTCGATTTGCTCAACGTACTAGCAGCCGACGAAATATCCCTGCCTACGGTGCTGATAATGGCCGAGGTGGACCTGCGTATGGCGGTGGAATCCATGCGCTGCGGCGCTTCATACGTTATTCAAAAGCCGGTTCCCAGACAGCTGTTGCTGGATACCCTCGAGCTGGTTATGACCGATGGGTCGGCTCAGCACACATCACTGGAAAACGGTGCGCTGCAAGAGTCGCTGAATGATATAGAGCAGCGCGTCGCATCGCTGTCGCCGCGGCAAAGGGAAATTCTTGCCTACGTATTCGACGGCAAGCTCAACAAGGCCATCGCCGATAAGTTGGGCATTAGTATCAAAACCGTGGAACTGCACCGCGCGCGTATGATGGAAAAAATGCGCGCCGAGTCGGTGATCGAATTGATCAAGATGACGGCCCAATGCAGCGGCATGCTG
>JBPCXM010000479.1:0-16659 GCA_051008535.1 Pseudomonadales bacterium
TATATAAGCTTTGCAACCTTTCGCAAGTCAGGCGTGATGGTTAATACTCCCGTATGGGCCGCCGATGCCGGTGACAGCTTGTATGTATTTTCCGAATCGAAAGCCGGCAAGGTCAAACGTTTACGTAATTCCAGTAAATCGCGTGTGGCCACTTGTACGATGACGGGCAAAGTCACTGGCGAGTGGTATGACGCCGAGGCCGTTTTGCTGGATGATGAGCAAGACATCGACAAAGCGCACCGAGCGCTAAAGCGAAAATACGGCTGGCAAATGTGGATAGGTGACTTCTTTGCGCGCTTAAATGGCCGCATCAACAAACGCGCGCACATCGAAATCAAGCTCGTCTAGGTCAGCGGTAAATGCTTCTCCGTTGGCTAGCCAAGCTGCCATTGGGTGCATTGCATGCCCTGGCGCCACCACTACATATTATCGCCTACTATGTCGTGCGTTACCGGCGTGATGTTGTGCGTAAGAATTTGCATAACAGCTTTCCGGAGAAAAGTACCGCTGAAATAGAGTCGCTAGAAAAAAAATTCTATCGGCAACTTATCGATGTGTTATTGGAAGCGGTCAAGGCCAACACAATGACCGAAGCAGAGTTTCGTCAACGTGTACATCTCGAAAATGCCGATATTTTTGATCAACACATACACAACAAACAGTCGATTATTTTGCTCGCCGCGCATCACTGCAATTGGGAGTGGCTATTGCCAGCTTGCAATATTTTCTTGCCGTTTGCGGTAGACGCCGTATACAAACCCCTGCATCAAAAATTCGTCGACGAATTTATGTTGCAAACCCGGTCACGGTTTGGCGCGAAACCAATACCTCACAAAAGCGCAGTGATGGATATCATGCAACGCCGCAACGAAATGCGCGCCTTCGCCATGGTTGCCGACCAGTCTCCGAAACGTAAAGAAGAAAAACACTGGATGCAGTTTTTGCACCAGGAAACTTCATTCCAGATGGGCATGGCAAAAATTCCGCAGATGACAAAATACCCGGTGTACTTCGCTTACATGCGCCGCGAGCGTAGGGGCCACTATGCGGTTCAATTCATACCGCTGGCCGAACCGCCGTATACAAAAGGCGATATGAGTATTATCGAAAGTTACGTGCAGGCGCTTGAGCATTCGATTGCCGCACAACCGGAGGCCTGGTTGTGGACCAATGATAAATGGAGCCGCTTGCGTGGTATTTACGAGTAAGACAAACGCGTCAGCAACAAACTAGTCGAGCTTGGCTTGCAGGAACGCCGCTAACAGGTTCACCGTGGGATGGTCAAATAAATCAGTTAAGTCGATTTGGTCAGGAAACTCCTCGTCGATCTGCTCGTGAATTTGCGCTAGCTTCAAGGAGCTGGTACCTACATCAAGAATGTTGTCATCCACACTGATGTCCACATCACTGATGACACTTTGAACTATTTGTCGCAAGCGTTGTACATAGGCGCCATCCCCGGAGTGCTCCGCGCCAGTGGGCGGCGCAAGGCCAGATAATTTTTCAATCGCCTCGCTGTACTCACCGTTGCGATACGCCTCCGCCAGCGCTACGCGCTGAAACTTTCCACTAGTTGTTTTTGGAATTGTGCGCAGTGGGATCACATTCTCCACCTCCATACCGGCTTTTTCCAGCACGACTCGGCGCAACTGCTGCGCTAGCGGGAGAAAGTCCTCCAGCGCACCTTTATAGGTAACAAATATTTGTGCACCTTCCGCGTGCACCGCATCACCCTCTATCGCGACAACCGCAACCTTGCCCAATTCGACACCCTCGACTTGTTCGCACAGTAATTCAATATCATGCGGGTAATAATTTTGCCCATTTAGAATGATTAGCTCTTTGCTGCGACCGGTGATAAACAGGCAGCCTTCCCGCATAAAACCCAGATCGCCCGTGTCTAGCCAACCATCTGCTGTATAGCTCGCCGCGTTAAGCTCAGCATTGCCGTAATAGCCGGCAGTGACATTCTCACCTCTTATCAGCACGCGCCCGAGAAACCCTTCGGCCAGCTCCTGGCCGCGTTCGTCACCAATACACACAAAGGTGTCGCTGATTGGCCGACCCAAATTGACGAACCGTGGTGCGTCGGCGGCACCCTCCTCTACCAGCCTGACAGCTTGTTCGAGTTGCAACGAAGCACGCTCGACACCAACCGAACCGACAACTGCCCCCGGCTCGGGAAACGTCACTGCCAGCGAGGCCTCGGCCAGGCCGTACACCGGGTACATCGCGTTATGCGCCAGCCCTCTGGCCGCGAGCGTGCTGCTGAACTGCTCGCACAACGACAAGGATATCGGTTCGGCGCCGTTAAACAGCAATCGCACGCTGGAAAGATCCATCTCCGGCAAGCCTTTACGCTCAACGCTTTTCAAATAATGCTTATAGCCAAAATTGGGCGACGATAGAATCGTCGCCTTGTGTTGCGAGGCTTTCAATAACCAAAGCTGGGGGCGGCGCACGAACAAATCACTAGGCATTATATTTTGCTCCACCCCCAACACCAGTGGTGTCAGGTGAAAGCCGATAATGCCCATGTCATGCGTGAGTGGCATCCAGCTAAAAAACGAATCGCTGCTGTCCATCTCGGCCGAGTGAGTAATCGAGTTGATATTGTGTAATAAATTTCGGTGCGTGAGCACCACGCCCTTGGGCGAGCCGGTAGACCCTGAAGAAAACTGAATAAACGCCGTGTCTTGTGCTGTATTCTCATGGGTACGACCCACTTTGGAAATTTCGCTGATTTTATCCACCAGTAGACTTTTGGCAGCGATTGCCGCGAACTTGCGTGACATGCCATTGCTGTTGGCAAATGCTTCCAGCCGTTGAAGATTTTTTCGTGATGTCAACACGTGCGCATCTTGCAAGTTGGCAAACACATTGAAGACTTTACGTCTGTGTTCGTCACTGTTGCCTACCGCCAGCGGGACCGGTACAACGCCGCCTAATTGTGCAGCCCAAAACGCGTCGATAAACTGCATATTGTCGCTAACGAACAATATTAGCTGCTTACCGGCAGAGACTCCGTGTTGCTGCAGAAAATGCAGAACGACCAGCGCACGCGTTTTCAATTCGCTGTACTTCAGGTATCGCTCATCGTTTTCGGCACTGATAAAACGGATGCCTCGCATACCAGCGGCAGCCACATCGAGGGCCTGCACCAGCGTGCTGGGCTGCGGAATGTCGGTAGTCATGTATTTTCCTGGTGCGACGGTTACTTAACAAAGTCGACGTTATTGTACCGCGCTCGCTGACCTGCAACGGCGAACACACATTGATCAATCGAAATAGCAGCGCGGATTAAGTATTGTACCGTTTGTAGAGCATGCATACAGTAACAGGCAAAGCTGTTAGAATCTGCGCCGATTAAAGACAGCCTATTATAGTAACAATACCCGCCTATGACTCTCCATTCTCCCGCCCTGGTTTTAGGCTTGATCGCAGTGACGGGCTTCTTATGCCAATGGCTTTCCTGGCGCATCAAATTGCCGGCCATACTATTGTTGCTCTCAGCAGGCATTGCCCTCGGTCCGATCACCGGTATGGTCAATACCAACGAACTGCTCGGCGATTTACTCTTTCCTATCGTATCACTTTGCGTGGCAATCATTCTGTTTGAAGGCAGCCTGACGCTTGAATTTCATGAGATTCGCGCCGTCGGTGATGTTGTGCGACGCCTAGTAAGCTATGGCGCCATCATTACCTGGTTGTGCACTGCCGTGGTGACTCGTTACTTGTTTGGAATCGACTGGTCGCTTGCTTTGCTGTTTGGCTCGCTGGTTGTCGTCACGGGGCCAACCGTGATTGTACCCATGCTGCGTACGGTGCGGCCAAACAAGAAAATTCGCAATGTGCTGCGTTGGGAAGGTATAGTCATCGACCCTTTGGGTGCATTGCTAGCGGTTGTTGTTTACGAGTATATTGTCACCGACGCAAGCGGCAGCCCACTGGAGAATTCTTTCGTCGCGTTTATGCGAGTGCTGGTCATTGGCGGAGCTTTCGGTTTCGCTAGTGGCTTCGGGCTGGGCTTTCTTTTGCGCCGCCATTGGGTACCAGAGTTTCTGCAAAATTTCGCCACCATTGCCTTTGTGTTGGGCACATTCACATTAAGCAATCAATTCGCGCACGAATCCGGCTTGCTAGCTGTGACCGTCATGGGCATCTGCTTGGCAAATATGCGCGATTTGCACGTTGAGGATATTCTTTCGTTTAAGGAGAATTTAACTCTGCTGCTGATTTCGGCGTTGTTTATTCTGCTGGCGGCGCGCATCGACCTACAGCAAATCAAAGCACTGGGCTGGCCGGCCTTTGCATTGTTGGCATCCTTGCAATTGGTGATTCGGCCCATCGGCGTGTGGATAAGTGCAATTGGCAGCGAACTAAACTGGCGCGAAAAGGCGATCATTTCATGGATAGGGCCGCGCGGCATCGTCGCCGCGGCAATTTCCGGTTTGTTCGCACTGCAACTTGAACAATTGGGCTATCTCAATGCGTCGATTCTAGTCGAACTGACGTTTTTCATAATTATCGGCACTGTTTTGCTGCAAAGCGCCACGTCGCGATTGTTGGCCAAATTTCTCAACGTTGTGGACCCAGACCCGAAAGGCGCATTGATTATTGGTGCCAACCATGTCGCCCGGGCGATCGCTTCGGCGTTGCAGGAAAAAGGGATCAACGTACTCGTGTCGGATGTGCAGTGGGACAACGTCAAGCAAGCACGATTGGCGGGCTTGCCGGTATTCTACGGTAACCCTATTTCCGAGTATGCCGACCGCAACCTTGACTTGGTAGGGCTTGGGCGCTTGATTGCGGCATCACCAAGGCGTGAAGACAATGTGTTGGCCGCGATGCGCTACCAACCCGAATTCGGCCGCGAAAATATTTTCGCGCTAAAAACCAAAACTGAAGCCGACCTAAGCGGCAAAAAAACCTCTATTTCGCATACTTACAAGGGCGCTTTCCTAGGTAATGAAGACCTTACCTTCGGCAAGCTTTCGCAATGGCTGAAACAAGGTGCTCGAATTCGTACCACCCAAATTACCGAAGAGTATAATTTTGCTAATTTCATTGACCAGAACGCAACGAAAGTCATACCTTTGATTGCAATCGATAAGAAGCGTCATATGCAGATATTTACCGACAAGGAAACCGTAGAACCAAAAGCTGGCTGGTTAATCATTAGTGTTTACAAAGAAGACAGCAAAGGGGTGGAAGATAAAAAAACAGACGGAGAAGAATCGTAAGATTCGAGACCCATGCGGTGCTTCGACAGCCAAGTGGTGCGGTAGCGCTTGTGATTAAGCATGGCAGGACCGCAACTAGGGAGCCTCTGGACACGCTTGACACATCAAAGCGCAGCGCTGTATTTTGTGGCACAGAATTCGGGAATCGGCTTGCTGAAAAATCGGTCCTTTTCCGCAAATACACAAGTTTTTCTAAATAGAGGAATTCTCCCATGCGTTTCGCTTTTCAGGCCGGCATGTGCGCCCCGGATCAATACTTGCCACTCGCCAAAGCCTGTGAAGAAATCGGCTTTGACGCGTTCACGCTGCCGGACAGCATTTGTTATCCTAAGGAATCGGATTCGGAATACCCTTATAACGACGATGGCAGCCGTGAATTTCTCGACGGTGTGCCTTTTATCGAACCCTTCTCACTAATACCGGCCATGGCGGCGGTGACTCAGCAGCTACATTTCACCACCAGCGTTATGAAACTACCGATACGCCAGCCGGTGCTGGTAGCGAAGTCGCTGTCATCGGTGGCGGTCATCAGTAACAACCGTTTCACTTTTGGTGTTGGCCTTAGCCCCTGGCCCGAAGACTTCGCCGTGTGCAACGAGCCCTGGAAAGCCCGCGGTAAACGAATGGATGAAATGGTAGAAATGATCCGCGGGCTAATGACAGGCGATTATTATGGTTTTGAGGGCGAGCACTATCAGCTAGCACCGATAAAAATCTGCCCGGTGCCAAGTAAACCGGTACCAATACTATTCGGCGGTCATGCCGATGCAGCATTGAAGCGAGCCGCACGCACGGGCGATGGCTGGGTGCACGCCGGCGGGACTATCGAGACTTTGAAGCCCTTTATTGACCGCCTTAATGAGTTGCGCAAGGAATACCAACGCGATCATCTGCCGTTTGAAATTCACGCTATTACCAAAGACGCCTATTCGGCTGACGGTGTACGTCAACTTGAAGACATGGGTGTGACCGAATGCATCATAGGCTTTCGTAATGTTTACGCCGGCGAACCGGACAGCAATTTGGAAGAGAAATTGGGCCAGATGAACTGGTTTGCCGACGAAGTAATTGAGAAATAGGCCAATACAACATGCACGATTTAAGCCGGCAATTCCCACACACACGAATGCGTCGCATGCGCGCTAACGCTTTCTCGCGCGCGCTCATGCGAGAAAACACGTTAACTGCCGCCGATTTAATTTGCCCGCTATTTGTGATTGACGGCGCCAATAAAAGCCAGACGATTGACTCGATGCCCGGCGTCGAGCGCCTCAGCATAGACCGCGTATGTGAGGAAGCAGAGCAACTGCATGCGCTCGGTATTCCCGCGATCGCGCTGTTTCCGGTGATTCCTTCAGCGCAAAAGTCCTTGCAGGCCGAGGAAGCATATAATGCTAGCGGCCTGGTACAGCGCACTGTGCAGTCAGTCAAGGCAGCCGTACCCGAAATCGGTGTGATTACCGATGTGGCGCTTGACCCTTACACCAGCCATGGCCAAGACGGCATCATTGACGACACCGGCTACGTCATCAATGACGGCACGGTTGAAGTGTTAGTCAAGCAGGCACTATCACATGCCGAGGCCGGTGCAGATATAGTCGCCCCCTCCGATATGATGGACCATCGCATCGGCGCCATTCGCGACGCGCTGGAACAGCAAGGTTTCTCTAATACCCGAATTCTTGCCTATGCGGCCAAGTACGCCTCAGGCTACTACGGACCGTTTAGAGACGCCGTGGGGTCCGCCGCCAATTTGGGCAAAAGCGACAAAAATAGCTACCAGATGGACCCAGCGAATAGCGACGAAGCCTTGCAGGAAATTGCACTTGATCTGCAAGAAGGCGCGGACATGGTCATGGTAAAACCCGGTATGCCGTACTTGGATATTATTCGCCGCGTGAAAGTCGAATTTGGCGTGCCCACTTTTGCCTACCAGGTAAGTGGCGAATATGCTATGCATGTTGCTGCCGCGCAAAACGGTTGGCTTGATTTGGACACGTGTATATTGGAGTCGCTAACGGCATTTAAGCGCGCTGGAGCCAATGCGGTGCTAACTTATTTCGCGAAACACGCCGCAACTGTGTTGAGGAATTAGGTAAACTTAACAGAATAATAACTGACTCACCAAGGAGTTCAACATGTCGAACCATGTTACTATCGTAAGACTCCTCACTTGTGCTCTGTTGTATTTCAGCGTACCACTGTACGCCGCCGACCAAGGCTTTGAACGTACCGAAAAACGTGAAGACTGCGACGACTACAGCCATCTGAAACAGCCCATGTTCGGCGATTTGCACGTGCACACGCTGTACTCCTTTGATTCCTATACATCGAGTCAGCGTAACGATCCGTGGGATGCGTACCGCTATGCTAAGGGTGAGGCGATCATCCTGCCCGACGCCGATGGCAAGCCGACGGTGCTGGCTCAACTGCAACGGCCACTGGATTTCACATCGGTCACTGACCATGCTGAGTTTCTGGGCGAGATGAATGTGTGCACCGGTGACGAATGGTCGCTAGCTAAGCTCGCCCCGCGCTGCCTGATGTCGCCCAGCAATATTTATATCGTACAGTTGACCGCCGCCAATATGTGGGTGAGCGACGGCGTCACTGGCAAGACTGAGGGTGGCCGAACTGGCTTTTGCAGCTGGCCCGGGGTCGATTGCCACGCCGGCCTGATTGAATATTGGCAGAAAATTCAAGATGCTGCCGAAGAACACTACGACCGCTCAGCAAAATGCGAGTTCACCACGTTTGTAGGATACGAATACACCGATGCGCCAGACCACAATAACCTGCATCGTAACGTGATTTTTCGTAATGAGAACGTCACGGAGATTCCCTACAGCACTTACGAAACCGGATCACGCAATGCACCCAAGCTGTGGAGCCTGCTGCAAAAAAACTGTATTGACACCAATCGTGGTTGCGATGTGTTGGCTATACCGCACAATCCCAATCTTAGCGGCGGCCTGATGTTCCCCGACCCAGCATCGCAAGAGGAGGCGCAACAACGGCTCTTCTTCGAACCGCTAGTAGAGCTTACTCAACACAAGGGCGCTTCCGAATGCCGCTACGACAGGTTGCTAGGCCGCGGTCTCGACACTGAAGACGAGCTATGCACATTCGAGCAAATCAAAACCGACAACCTCAGTTCACTTGGCGTGCTATACGGTAAAGCGCGCACCGAAACGGGTAAGCCAGTCAGCCTGGATGATTTCGGGCGGCGCAATATGGTACGCAATGCGTTGAAAGACGGTCTGGCGCTTGAAAATGAAATGGGGATCAATCCTTTTAAGCTAGGGTTCATCGGCAGCACGGACACTCACAGTGCCACACCGGGTGGCGCCGAGGAAGACAATTTCACCGGTCACCTCGGCAAACGCGACGCCGGCTACCGCAATGTGCAAGACCATATCAAAGACCACTCTGGCGGCTTGGCCGTGGTTTGGGCCGAGGAGAACTCGCGTGATGCAATTTTCGCAGGCATGCGCAAACGTGAAACTTACGCCACCTCGGGTACTCGCCCAGTCGTGCGCTTCTTCGGTGGCTGGGAACTAACGCCAGAACTATGCGGCGCGCCAGATATGCTAGAACAAGCTTATCAACAGGCGACGCCTATGGGCGGCGATCTCACCACGCGCCCACAAGCTGCGACGCCGCGCTTTCTGGTCAGTGCACAGAAAGACAGTGGTGTACCGGGCCATCCTGGTACTGATTTGCAACGCGTACAAGTGATCAAGGGCTGGGTCGATGGCATCGGGAAAACTCACGAAGCCGTATACGATGTAGCGGGTGATGCCAGCAACGGTGCCAGCGTTGATCGCGACAGCTGCGCCCCTACCGGCAAAGGCGCGGCGCAACTCTGCAGCGTATGGCAAGACCCTGACTTCGACGCAAACCAGCGTGCTTTTTACTATGCGCGAGTGCTCGAAAACCCTTCCTGCCGTTGGAGCACCTTACAATGCAAGGCGGCCGGCGTTGATCCATTCGCCGCAGATTGCAGCGCCCAATCCAAGGCAGTCAGCGACAAAGTGGACGGTGGCGTTGGTGAAGTATGGAAAAACTGCTGTATGAAGGAAGAGGAACAACCGTTTTACTCTCCCATCATCCAGGAGCGTGCCTGGACTTCACCTATTTGGTACGATCCCGAGCAACAGAGCGCCGAGTTATCGGCGGAGGCAAGTGCTAATGAGCAATAGAACGATAGAAGTCAGCGATTCTCTCTATCAGTACATTCTTGACGTATCCTTGCGCGAGCCGCCGTTGCTGCGCCAACTGCGTGATGAAACCATGCGACTAGCGCAAGCCAATATGCAGATTTCTCCCGAGCAGGGACAGTTTATGGGCCTTCTGACCCAACTTATTGGCGCAACACGCTATGTGGAGGTAGGCGTGTTTACCGGCTACAGTAGCCTTGCGGTCGCTTCTAACATGTCCGCCGACGGGTATGTACTTGCGTGTGATGTCAGTGAAGAATGGACAAGCATCGCTAAGTCCTACTGGCGCGCGGCCGGCGTTGAGCAGATGATTGACTTGCGGCTTGCACCAGCACTGCAAACATTGGACGCAGTGGTAGCCGAGGGTCGGCAAGAAAGCTTTGACTTCGGCTTTATCGATGCGGATAAAGAGAACTATCTAAGCTACTATGAGCGTGTTTTACAGCTGCTGAGACCGGGCGGGCTGGTTGCTATTGACAATGTACTGTGGAACAGCGGCGTTATTGATCTGAATCGTAATGATGTCGACACCAGGGCCATCCGCAACTTCAATCTGAAATTAAAAGACGACCAGCGCGTTGATCTAAGCCTGGTACCCATCGGTGATGGATTGACCCTAGCTCGAAAGCGTTAGATTTTCAGCAACTGCGACACAGCCTTGGAGCACACGATCTCACCGTCGTTAACATATAACTCATGATTGCGCGCTACTGTTTTCCTGTCATAGAGATAGTTAACCAGTAGACCCGCCGACTGTTGGATGCCTTTTGCAGAAGTGTCTCCCATCCAGTTTATTTGCTCCAGTCGCGCGCCATTGCGTAGGTGAAAGCGCGCCACTTTGTTCAGCGGTTCGTTTCTGGATCTCGCTTTTACAGATAGGAAATAATGCGCGCATAGACGCAAGAGCAAGGGCTTAAGCGCGACCACCGCTATTTCATCGCGCGGCCAATCGGCACATTCGAGTTCACCTAGTAAGGTATATTCTGCTTCGCTAAGCCACTCGAGTGTGCGTTCTTTACGCTCTACTGCCACCCACGCGCAAAAGCCTGGTATCGGCGACAAGGTGGAATAGGTCTTCAGGTTTGGCACTTCCAGCGCCAGTTTTTCCACCACCTGCTTGATCAGAAAATTGCCGAATGAAATACCCTTCAAGCCACTCTGGCAGTTGCTGATGGAATAAAATATCGCGGTATCGGCATCGACGTCGTCACCTGGCGCGGGTTGCGGCTCGTTGAGTACGCGCTGAATGGAATCGGCCAAGCCGTTGGTCAGCGCGACCTGCACAAAAATCAGGGGTTCATCCGGCATCGCGGGATGAAAGAACGCGAAGCAGTGGCGGTCACTGGCTAACCGGCGACGCAAATCATCCCAACCTCTGATTTCATGCACCGCCTCGTAGGCAATTAATTTCTCGAGTACGAACGCCGGGGTTTGCCAATCGATGCGGCGCAGCTCGAGGAAACCCCGGTTGAACCACAGTTCAAGTAAATAGGAAATATCATGGTCGACAATGCGCAGTTGTGGATGCGCTTTCAGCATTGCCAGCAAGTCACTGCGCATAATCACCAACGCAGCCGTACCCGCCGGGGCCATATTTAACGCACGGATTAGCATACGCCTGGGTGATTCAAGCGCGTTGCCAAGACGTTCCAAAGTCTCTGCCCCCGGTTTAGCCTGATACCCTTCTATCGCCGCATTTACCACGTTTTGGTCAGACGCCAAGTCGTCGCGCAGGTATTCGAAAAAACCCAGCTTTTCTTCATCGCTGGATGCCTGGTACGCTTTGATAATATCGCTCGCCAAGGCCACAGCTGACGCCTCGCCCTTGACCTTCATCAACGCCGAGCACAAATCTCCAATCGTGTCGTCCTGCTTGCCGCTGAGAAATTTAAAATCCAACGCTTCCAGCCCAGCCGAGGCGAGATTGGCAAGCGTGTCTTTAATAGCGATTCTCTTTAACATAACACTCCTAAAAATGACTCGATCAGATCAGCTGATTCGAACTGTATTGCATTAAGAATAGCCCAACTTCCAGCTACACTGCTGGTGTTTTTGTTTGCTCAGCAGACCATTCGCGCAATTTTTCGGCAACCTGCGCGAATATTGCCTTTCAACAAGTTCTACTATACATTAGCGCCCGTTCGCTGGCCGCCAAAGAGTTACGGTGAGATGTCCGAGTGGTCGAAGGAGCACGCCTGGAAAGTGTGTAAACGGAAACGTTTCGTGGGTTCGAATCCCACTCTCACCGCCAAATAAATAAAGTTACTAGCGCGTCAAGCTACCCACTAATGGCAACGCCATCGAAGGGTAGTCGGTGATAACACTGTGCACCTTAAGCCGGTAGAGGTTTTTAACAACCTGCGGGTCGTTAACTGTCCACACTGAAACCGGTATGCCGGCTCTGCGTGCTCGCGAAACAAGATAATAATTGCAAACACCCCATACGGCGATGAGGTAGTCGCATTGGTATTCTTGCAGCGTGTCCAGAGGGTCGGGGCTCATGCTGACCAGGCCGCGGGTAATTTGCGGCGCGATCTCTTGTAAACAAGCATGTAATTTTAGATCGGAAGAAGTCACAATAATGCGGCGTGCGGCTCGTCGCGTTGGAAAGCGACTCGCCAGTTGTTCGGCGACGCGTTCAATCACCGCTCGGCGTGCCGACTTGACTTCAACTTGATAGTTTTTGGTTTCCGGAGTCGCATCTAACACAGCGTCTAAGGTTGCAACATTGGCGTTCTTCTTTCGTGGCCACGGCGGACCACTGCGTCGAGCATCCATTTTTGCCAAGTCGCGGGCGCTAAATTGATTGACGTTGCCGCGACTATAAGTGGTGCGATTAACTTTGTTGTCGTGGATGACCATTAGTTTGTCATCCTTCGACATTTGTACATCCAGCTCGAAATGCCTTGTGCCACGCTCGATTGCGTGTCTGAAACCGGCGATAGTATTTTCCGGGGCTTCTCCGGCTGCGCCACGATGACCATACACAAGCATAAGAGAGTACCCGCAAGATTGGTGGCTTTACCTACAACGACTTACGCAGCATCCAAATTGTCTTGCTTAACTTTACGCGTTTTACGCACTCTTGGCTTGGCCAACTTGGATTGTTGCAAATACAAACTGTAAATGTAGTTCACATAACGCATCACACCAAACATAACATATTCACTACGAGGCGAACGAAAAATATCAAATGCGTGCTGAGCTAGCCCTAGTGGCGCGAACACGACAGGCTGGGAAGAAACTTTACTTAGCTCAGCGGCGAAGTGTTCGCCCTCTTTGAACGATGTCAGGCTGTCACAGGTTCCATGAATAACGAAGAATGGGGGCGCGTCCTTGTGAAGGTGGTGCAATGGCGATGCCTTGCGGTAGGCTTCGGTATCGGAAAGTGGTAGCTGCATGACGGCTTCTTCCAGGTACTCGCGCACGCTACTGTGATTTTGCAATTGGTTTTCGTCGCTGAAATCGAAAACCCCGTAAAACGGTACGCAGGCTTTGACCGACGTATCGACATCCTCAAAGTCGGGCTGAAAATCGGGCAGATTGGCGGTCAAGGCGAGCAAGGAACTCAGATGGCCGCCCGCTGAACCTCCGGTAGCAACGATAAATTCCGGGTTACCACCGTATTCGTTAATGTGCTCTTTGGTCCATGCAAGCCCGCGTTTGCAATCGATAATGTGCGTCGGGAAAGCAAAGGTCGGGCTTAAACGGTAGCTCACCGCCACACATACCCAACCCATCGCCGCTAGTTGGTTCATTAAGGGCAAGGCTTGATGGTCTTTGCTACCCATTTTTTCGGTCCAGCCACCACCGTGAATTTGGAACAGCACCGGTGCGTTTTCAGGCCGCGTGCGTTTGCAATAGATATCCAGCCCGAGCTTTACTCCGTTTTCCTCGTAGTAGATCACGTCCTTAATACATTCCACCTGCGGCAAGTGTAGAGAAAACGGTCTCACCAAACGCGAGTAGTCCAGCTCGGTGGGCACCTGGGCCAACAATTCAGGCTTTATCGACTGCTGATAGTCAGCGCCCAATGTGGTTTGCAGTGCACTTTCAATTTCCTCGTCGGTATGCATCGCACGCTGCAAATACAGCGCCATGCCTACCCAGGACGCGATAGTCAGCAGCAAACCCAGTGCCCCAAAAAACCCGTTTACCGCGCCGGCCGCGACAAATAGCAAAGTGCCCAAAAGCTGGACTGTAAACACAAAATAAACCAGTTCGCCGCCTAGCCAGCCAAACATGAAGCTGAGTATTGAGAGTCTGGGACGTTCAATAAATGGCTTGTATAGATTAAATGTCAGCCAGGCGCCAAACAGGCTCAATAAAAAGTAGGTCGTCGTCATTTTCGTTTTCCGTTAAATAGTGTTGCAAATATTGGGGGTTCTTACGTCACACGGCCCTGCGGGACTTGGCCGCAGTTTTCTTGCGGCGGGTCTTCCCTGTTTTCGTTTTGACCGACGCCTTCTTCTTGTTCACTGCTGCAGCTTTTTTCTTGGGTGTAGTTTTCTTGGTCCGCGTATTGGCCTTATTTTTTGCTGCTTTCTTTGGCGCGGTACTTTTAGCGGTCGCTTGTTTCGCGCGGCGTTTCCGCTTTGGCTTCGCTTGTTTGTCTGCCTTCGTTTTCAGTTCCGCTACTGTGGCGACAATCGCGTCGGCTATATCCCAAACCTCAGGTAGCATCTCAGTACAGGTTTGTACTGAAAAATCCATGCTGTCCATGAAACTCATAAAGGTGATATTGGGTCCCTGCCCTGAGATCACAGGGCCAATCGGATAGCTAGCCTGCAATTGTGCACCTTGCATGTACAGTGGAATGGGTGGTCCGGGGAAATTCGACACGACTAGGTTGCCCATGGCAGGCATCATACTAGTCATGCGTTTACTAAATATCGTTTGCAGCGCGAAGGAGGCGAGCCCTGGCGTAACACTGCCGATATAGCCCTGCATGAGGTTTTCAAACGACTCGTCAAAAATGCGTTTCGCCTCGATAGTGCTTTCGTTGGTAGCACGCAAACACTTGATCGGGTCACCGATCTGCACCGGCAACTTGACCATCATATTGCCGACCTGGTTGCCTTGATCTTGTTTCGCTTCGGCACCTTTTAGTTTCAAAGACACCGGCACCGAACAAATTAAAGGTTCGTCGGGCAAGTCATTGGTGGCGATCAAATACTTGCGCATGGCCAAGGTGCAAGAGGTAAGAACAACATCATTGATCGACACGCCAAACGTGTTTTTAATATGTTTGATGTCGCGCATGCTTAGTTTGCCCATAGCAACGCTGCGGTTAGGCGTAATCGCGCCGTTAAACTTTAGTTTTGGCGCGCTGGTCAACATGGGTGGTACCCATTTTTCCGCCTTGGCATGCTCCTTAAACACGCGCCGGCGGTTATATAGGCTTTTTGCCGTTCTGGTCAGCATATAACCAAGGCCAGGCTGAGTTTTGCGATGATGACTCCACGCTTTAGAGGTCACATTGAACAGCGAGATTTTTTCCGGCTCCCACGGGCCAGCCGCTTTCTTCTTCTTTTTTTTGGGTGGATTGGGTTCCAAATCGAATTGCTCAGACATGAATTCAGCACCTTGTACGCCGTCTAACATGCAATGGTGTGATTTGGTAATACAGGCGACGCGCCCCCCTTCGAGGCCATCGACGTACCATGATTCCCACAAAGGCCTCTTACGATCCAATTGCTTGCTAGCAATTCCCTCGATCAATTCGCACAACTGACGCATGTTGCCGGGTGCTTTTAGCTTCGTTTGGTGCACGTGGTTTTTGAATTTGAAATCGTGGTCATCAACCAGAACCGGAGGTGCGAACGCAGCCGGCATGCTAACCAGTTTCTGTCGAAATTCGGGTATTACCCCGATGTCGGCCTCCATTTTCTTGACTAGATCTTTAGTACTGAATTTACTAGGCGCAGTCGCCGGGTCCAGTATCAAACAGGCAACCGTATGTTGATGCTGGTCTTCGGTCTCAGCATAAATAAAAAATGCATCTTCGCCAGAAAGTGGTTTCATTGCGAATTCCTTGGGTGACTAGAGCTGGCGACAAGCCAGTGGGAAAGAGACATTTACCTCAATAACGACCATTTCAATTGATAAACGCGGCGATTAATGGGTTAAATCATACTATACCGGTGTTTTTCGAGCGTCTAGTAATTTTGCTTTCGTAAAATTACGGTATGCATAGTTTGCGAGTTGAGCTATTTGGACTTAGGTTTCACTAGCAAGTCATACGCCGCGTCACATAACACCAAGGCGCGTCGGTCACTGCTTAGTCCCACACCCAGCCGATTGGTAACATAAGCCATGCTTAGTCCGTATTCAGGATCGGCAAAACCTATTGAGCCGCCGTGGCCGGCATGTCCGAACGAAGATCGTCCACGACCGTACGGAAACGCCGGTTCGCTAATCATTGAAAAACCCAGGCTAAAGCGCTTCTTCACGCCAAGCACGCGATCGACTTCGTAGCTACTTTCGGTGGCGCATAATGCTAGGCATTTTTCGCTGAGCAGGCGCACGCCATCTAGTTCGCCATTATTGGCCAGCGCTGCATAAACGCGCGCCAGGGCATGCGCATTGGCATGGCCGTTAGCTGCTGGAATTTCTGCACAGCGCCATTTCGTTGAATTGGAGCCGCCCAATAGACTCGGTGGGTAAGAAAAGGCGCGCTCCGCCAGATCATTTTTTTGAACCGGCTGGCGTGGTTTTTTGCTCGCCGGATTTTTTGTCGCTACGGATTGTGTCGCCCCATGTTGTTGCTCTTGCGGTACCTGCCTTGGTGGCCGCGGCTTCACATCAGCGATATTAGTAAGCTGTTCTTGAGTTAAGCCGATATAGCACTGCAAGCCAAGTGGATTGCCAATGTGGCGCGCAAAGTACGCGCCAACCGACTGATCACTAACGCGCTTGATGAGTTCACCAACCAACCAGCCAAAGGTAAAAACGTGATACCCCTGCGCTGACCCAGGCTCCCAATACGGTGCTTCTTGCTGCAATACTTTGGCCATCGCAGTCGCGTCAAAAACCACTTCGCTGTCGACTTCCTGCCATATCGCAGGTAAACCCGCGCGGTGATTCAGCAGATGGCGCACCAGCACACGCTGTTTACCGTTAGCGGCAAACTCCGGCCAATAGCGCATGACCGGTGCGTCGAGATCTAGCTTTCCTTGGTCAACTAATTGCAAGGC
>JBPCXM010000480.1:0-6690 GCA_051008535.1 Pseudomonadales bacterium
AAGATCGATGAGTTGACCCTTCGGATCGGGGTTGCCCTTGCCATTTTTCGGTCCTGCCACCGCAGTTGATGTCACCAGGGTTGCAGATAATAAAGCTGAAGTTAGGTAAAGCCATTTAGTTTTCATACCAATCTCTCCGTGTTATTTAAATTATTTACTGCGAGTAAAAAATTAGATACTGACAAATTAACTGGTTTATGACGAATTTTAGGCCAACCAGCGGGTTGTAAGCCATTGGTTTTTTGGTTGTCGTGTGGCCATTTCCCGACTTAAAAAGGGCACAATTTGGGTTAACTTGTCAGTTCCGGGTCGCTGGTTGTTTCATCCCGTTATTGTTATTGTCGCACAGTGAGCGTTAATTTAGCAGTACTGGGTGTCCTGGTCCAGCGAATGTTTGCTCCCATGCTCGCATGGCATATGGCTAGAGGACAACTGTATTAGTCGGCATCTTTACAGCAGAGATGCTTCAAGATCGCCGCTTGACGGACATCGCAGTACAACGAAATCAATCAACACCGACAGGTACCGCCGATGCTGGGATATGGCGAGGCTCTGTCAATTTATCGATCGTGGGTTATTTTTATAGCCATTTACACACGCCGAACTATCTGTGCACAATCTAACAGGCGCACGTCACCTCTTGCCATGCATCAAACGCGCGTGTGCGGAACATCCGATAATGGCACGCCTTTAAAAGATGACGACCGACATGAAATAGATTGCGAACTCGGCTATGAATAGAGAGAAATCGTTGTGCGTGCCCAGGCGATTTGAATCGCCGCATTTTTCGTTCCTGTTGTCGGGTGTGACGGTGTGATTCTTCCGCCCGATTGTTGGCATATCGATCCTGACAGTGCATGACCGATGGCATCATGTTTTTCCGGGCGGCGCCATAGCTTCGTGATTTATCGGTCACGATTTTTCTCGGTGCGCCCTGACGTTTCAGTATGTTACGAAAGAAACGCAAAGCGGCTTTCTTGTTTCGCCGGCTTTGAACGAGGATATCCACGATATCGCCGTCTTGATCGACCGCTCGCCACAGGTACTGGCGTTTTCCATTGATCGCAATGAAGACATCATCCATGTACCATGTATCTCCTAATTTGCTTTGCTGGCTTCTCAGCTTTTTCGCATAATCCAAACCAAACTTTAGACACCATTGACGAATAGTTTCGTAGGATACGATGATGTCTCATTCAGCTAACAGGTCTTCGATATCCCGAAAGCTTAAAGCGAACAGGTGAAAGAGCCAGACCGAATGGCTGATAATCTCAGGTGGAAAACGATATCCATGATATTGCGATCGACTATTCATACCTAAATTATGAACTATGGCAGCTCAACTTGACAGAACCCTGCCACAATCAACTACATGAAAATCGTGTTGGGCGTTCTGGGAATCATTGCCGACGATGATAGCGCCCACGTCGTGATAAAGACACCTTCATGCATGGGTCGTGTTTGCGAAGAAAGCAGTCAGTAAAAATTTCGATTTATGAATCAAGCGAATGTCTGTTGGTAGGCGACGTACTAAACCGCTCGCGCGGTAGGCGGTAGCGAGGCCGTGCCAAGATTCACGTGATGTAGATTAGCCAACAGGGTCTCCTCTGTGTTGAGGTTGTTGTTGCCACCCAAGCAACCACCAACACAGGAGAGAGACCCATGACTCAGTCTACCAAATCCATCAGTCCATTGCGCCAACGTATGCTTGATGATATGGCGTTGCGCAAACTCAGCTCACGGACTCAGAGCCACTACGTCCGAGCCGTTGTGAACTTCACCCGATTCCTCGGCCGGTCCCCGGATACGGCCGATGCCGAAGATCTGCGGCGCTACCAACTGCATATGGCGGAAGAAGGTGTATCGAGTACCACGATCAACGCGACCCTTACCGGCCTCAAGTTTTTCTTTGAGACTACCCTGGATCGCCCCGAAGCCATGCGCAGAATGCGCCACGTCTACCAACCCCGCACGTTGCCCGAAATCCTGAGCGTTGAGGAAGTCTCCCGGTTACTGCAAGCCACTGACAGCATCAAGTACCAGGCCGCCCTCGGCGTGGCCTATGGGGCGGGGTTACGCGCCAGCGAAGTGACCCATCTCAAGGTCACTGATATCGACAGCGAGCGCATGATCCTCCGGGTCGAGCAAGGCAAAGGCCAGCGAGACCGCCACGCGATGTTGTCTCCGGCGCTGTTACAGATCCTACGAGCCTGGTGGCGCGAGGGTCAGACCCGGCATAAGATGCTGCCCGGCGGTTGGTTATTTCCCGGACAGAACCCGGTGAACCCGCTATCGACGCGACAGCTCAACCGGGCGTTCCACGCGGCCCGTCAGGCCGCCGAGATCGATAAGCGGGTATCTTTACATTCGCTTCGACATAATCCGGAGTACCGAATAATGCCGAGTAGCTTTGAAAAGCACGGTGAATCCCTGCTTTTTGGGAGTAATTTACTCCGCATTATTAGAGGTCTTTGAGGAAGACTAGCAGTTCATCATCAGGTTGGTAACGTCGGGGTTGTCCGTCGATGAGTGTTGTTTTCTCCAACGCATGTTGCTTAAGTTCCAGGCTGGCATGCAGATAGATTTGGGTTGTGTCCATCGACTCATGCCCCAGCCATAACGCGATGACGGCACAGTCGACTCCACTTTGCAGCAGCTCCATCGCAGCGCTATGTCGAAGAGAATGGGGAGAAAGCTGTTTGTGCGCCAGTGAAGGGCACTGCTGTTGGGCAGTGACGAGATGTTTTGCCAGCAGGTACGCGATACCGTCACGGCTAAGCCGGTGACCGCGGGCATTGGGAAAGACAGGTTCATTCGGCTGGGCCTGCTGTTCACGCTGCCAGGCGCGTAGTGCCGTAATGACGTCCTTGCGTAGGGGCGTACACCGCGTTTTGCGTCCTTTGCCTAGGCAGCGCACATGAGCTCCGGTACCGAAGGCGATATCCTGCCAGCAAAGTCCGACCAATTCCGATACCCGCAAACCCGTCTGAAGCGCCAGCAACAAAAGCGTGCGATCGCGTCTCCCCGCCCACGTCTGCGGATCCGGGACAGCGAGTAATGCCTCGATTTCCGGTCGCGTGAGGAACTCAATCGGATGACGCTCATAGCGCTTGCTGGGAATGGCCAATACCTGCTGTATTAAGCCGCTGTAGCTGGGTGCGTGGAGCGCGGTGTAGCGATAAAATGAGTGAATGGCCGCGAGGCGTACATTCCGGCTACGGGCACTGGTACCACGCTCGTGTTCTAAATAATCCAGAAAAGCGCTGATCAAAAGCACATCCAGATCCGCCAGTGTCAGCGCCGAGGGCGTCTTGCGCAGCCGCTGTTGAGCAAAACGCAACAACAGGCAGAAGGTGTCGCGGTAACTGGCGATTGTGTGTGGTGTCCCTACTGTAAATACAATCGTGTTGAATTTCTTGACTATTTTCGGCGATAGATAGAGGATGGCAGGCATGCCACTTTTTCTCCACATAGCCACTTTTATTGCCTCTTTATTCAAGTCACACCGTCGATTGATGCTGGAGAATGTGGCGCTACGCCAGCAGCTCGCAATGCTCAAGCCATCGGTGAAGCGTCCGCGGGTATCAGCTGTCGACCGCTTGTTTTGGATCCTGTTCTCGAAATATGTTCACGGATGGCGCGCCATGTTGCACATATTGCATCCCGATACGGTTGTGCGCTGGCACCGCGAAGGTTTTCAGATGTACTGGACCTGGAAAAGTCGTCGCCAGTGCGTGGGGCGGCCGCCTGTTGATAAAGAAATACGCAAGCTCATCCGACAAATGCAGTCGACGAATGTCGGTTGGGGTGCTCCTCGAATTCATGGTGAATTACTAAAGCTTGGTATTGATATCTCTCAAGCGACAGTTTCAAAGTACATGGTTTATCAGCATAAACCACCTTCACAGACCTGGCGGACGTTTCTCGAAAACCATGCTGATTGTATAGCCGGGATTGATTTCTTCACCGTCCCGACTGCCACCTTTCGCATTCTCTATGTGTTTATCGTCCTTAACCACGACCGCCGGCAAGTTTTGCACTTTAATGTGACCGAGCACCCAACTGCACAGTGGACTGCTCAACAAATGGTAGAGGCGTTTCCTTTCGATTCCGCTCCGCGCTACTTGTTGCGCGATCGGGATGCGATTTATGGTGAGAAGGTCCGGCGACGGATTAAGAGTCTTGGTATTGAGGAGGTTGTCACGGCGCCTCGCTCGCCATGGCAAAATCCTTTCGTTGAAAGAATTATCGGGTCTATACGCCGAGACTGTCTGGATCATGTCATTGTACTCAACGAGCAGCACCTGCGTAGAATCCTTCTCGAGTACTTCGGTTATTATCATACTTGCAGAACGCACATATCGTTGAATAAAGATCCGCCTGATACCCGTACTGTAGAACCGCCGACGATGGGAAATGTTGTCGCGTTTCCCCAAGTTGGAGGCTTGCACCATCGGTATGGCAGAATCGCAGCATGATGGAATATGCAAAAAATGACTAGAAAAGCGTCACGATTGGATTTTCAGAAGGGACAAGTCTACCAACCCCCCTGTTCCGTGGCGCCTTAACGTGGATAGGGCTATAAAATCCACGCAAGGCATACTTATAAGGTACAAATAAATGAGACACAAGACCTTGATCAGCCTGGCCGTACTGCTCGCATCGTTGCCCGGCATCTCAGTCGCCGAGGCCCCTTTGTCGACCCAGAAACAGAAGTTCAGCTATGCGATGGGCGTCCGTATGGCGACTCAGTTGCAGCAAAAGCTGGAACAAGGGGGTATGCCGCTCGATTCGTCCTCATTCGAGAAGGGAATCCAGGACGCACTGTCCGGAGCACAGCCGCAGCTTTCACCGACAGAAATACAAGCCGTTATCCAGATATATCGGACCCAGCATTACATGAAGCGGGCAAGCATTGCGGAGTCTAACAAGCGAGCGGGTGATTCCTTTCGGAAGGCCAATAAGGCTAAGAATGGCGTCGTCGAGACTACTTCCGGTCTTCAGTATCGGGTGTTGGAAGAAGGCGCCGGTAAACAACCGGCCGCCACTGACACGGTGGTCGTGCACTACCGCGGCACTCGCGTGAACGGAAAAGAATTTGACAGCTCCTATACACGCGGCGAGCCTGCGACATTCGTCGGTCTCAGCGAAGGGATCATAGATGGCTGGCGGGAAGCGCTCCAGTTAATGCAGAAGGGCGCCAAGTGGGAGTTGGTGATTCCCCCCGAGCTCGCATACGGCACCGAAGGCAGCGGTGATATCGGTATCGGCCCTGACCAGACCCTGATCTATCAGATCGAGCTGCTCAGCGTGAAGTAGTTCGGCTGCGTTGGGCTCTCGAACTGACAACGTGTCGAACGATAGCCTATGCCCTACGCCTACCCGCCATGTGATTCACATTAACATGGCAGACAGCGTACGTCGCTTATTCAACTCTCCGGATCAAGTGGTTATGGTCTCTCCGGCCAGTCGCATTCACCGTCTGCACAAAGCATAGGGTATAAGACGAGGCCACTGGTCTGGCGGTTCCCCGATGGGGTATGCAGCAACCGCAGAGCCTCACTGACACCCGATCGAACAAGAGTTGGCACGTCTTCGTCGATGGTCACCGTCATGTAGTCCCACTCAAGGAAACCGTCGTCAATATCAGGGACAAAAACATTCGCTACTGCCGAGAGGACATCATCCAAAAAGTCGATTTCGGTTTCTGGGATGAATTCAATCTCCCCTATTGCACCACCAAAATCTATCTCTAGCGCTGGTATTGTGAAAGATAAGCTGGGCGCTTCGTCATCGATGATCTGGGAGAGGTCGAAAGACAGGTCGCTCGGGTTAAATGTACAGACTGAAAGAATAGATAGCGGGAACCCGGTCGTCGCTTGACAGAAGATGGTCATCTGCAGCTCGTAGGTGTGTCCTGTGATGACTTTCGCGCCGAAACTGAACGTATCGCTACTGTCCTCTTCACACCAACCTACTTCGGCTTCAAACTCAACGGGATCACTGACCAACGGTAAGCTCAATTTGGCCCCTACGGTTCTGTCCGGCTCGCAGCCAAAATCCGCAACGGCGGCGTTGCCGACTTCGAAAACATTGGTTGGGTCAGTCACGTCCACCAGTCCTACCCGAATAAAGGCTTCCGACTTGAGACCCAGTGAGGGTATCGTGATGTTGTCTATTTTGGTGAAGTCAACAGTATACAGCGAGCCACGCCACGCAGTGGACCCGGTAACTCTGGCGTCCAATACGATGTCACTGTCAGTCGTCGTGGGAACCTCAAACCGCTTTGTCATGGTACTCTGTATCACATCGCTACCGGTGGTCCCCCCAGTTATCACAAAATTACCGACTTTTTTATCAGGGTCTACATCATTCGATGTTCCGCAGGTTGCAATAGACGACGGATCATTGTCACTACAGGTCACGAAAATAGTTCCATCGGGCTCATACACGGCAACATTACCCGGATCAAGACTAGCAACAGTCTGAGCTAACGCATCTGGCACTACGCTGAATGTGCCGGCCAGTAGCATTGCTACGGACAACAACAAATACCTGGGAATACTTTCGAATGGAATATGTCGAGAGATCTTAAGATGCTTCATAGTAGCGAACTCCTTAGTTTTGTTGGTTGTTGCGCTACTTCTAATACGGCTACTACAGCTGCTTTCGTTTTTACCACTATTACCT
>JBPCXM010000481.1:0-2650 GCA_051008535.1 Pseudomonadales bacterium
GTCTTCGGGCCGATGCGCCAGGTAGAAGTTGTCGCCGGTTTCCAGTTCCGTTTCGAACACGCGAACCAAAGCGCCGGACGTAAACCGGTCTTTTGCCAGCGGCCAGGAAACCAGCGCAATACCCAGACCCTGCTCGGCTGCGCGAACAACGGCTGACATCGAATCGAATCGTATGAGTTTCTTTGGCTTGGGTGCGGGGATGTCGAGGGTGGCGGCCCATTGTTCCCAGCTATCTCTACCGCTGTCCTGGACAATTAAAGTGTGCCCATTCAAGCTGTCATAGGATTCGAATTTTTGTTTTTTGAGCAGCGAAGGGGCACACGCGGTGACAAGTCTGCGCGCAAACAGGCGATATGTTGTCAGTTCCGACCAGTCATCGTGACCGAGGAGTACCGAGAGGTCGGCTTCCGCCGGATGCGTGTTCATGCCGCTGCGTTGCGTGCTGACGCGTATATCGGTTTCCGTAGAGGCGTTTGGAAAAGAGGATAACGTCTTGAGCAGCGCTTCGTTGGCGAAAAACGGCGGCAACCACAAACGAATGATGTCGCGCCCAAATTGGGTTCGTAACTGTTGCGTTTCACTCTCCAGGCGGGCAAACATCCCGTCGAGAAATTCGAAGTAACGCCGGCCCGCATCGGTGAGTTCCAGTGAGCGCGTTTTCCGTTCAAACAGCGTCACACCGAGGAATGATTCGAGGTTTTTGATCTGGTGGCTGACGGCCGACGCGGTCACGGCCAGCTCATCGGCTGCATCTTTGAAGCTGAGGTGTCGACCTGCCATCTGAAAAGTTCGCAGGTATTTTAGAGAGGGCAGGCGCATCGTGGAGTCCACATTGGCTGACTAAGACACTGTCCAACGTCGGTGTGTCGGCTATGAACATACTGAACGTCTATTGTTACAGTGCTACGACAGGCTGATGGTCTAACTCCTTCAGGTGAAAGGGGAGGCCGACTTTTGGTCAGCTTTATACGGTTTGAGATGCGGTAAGTGAAACACTGACACCTCGTCCGCCCAGCGGATATCGATTTACCAAAACACGTCGAACATTCTTTAAACGTGTCCACGCAAATGCGATGTATCGACTCTGCTGATAAGTCGGGTGACAAGTGCACCAACTTTTGTAAATCTGTAGCGTTCAGCCTCAACGTCACCGGTGATACGACAAAGCCATATCCCAGCAAGAGACTATAGATAAAGGCTGTCCAGGCTTGTGGTGTTAGGGGTAAACGTAAACTATCACGCGCATCGTAAATGGGTACGTCAAAACTGTAGGCGATCAGAACAAATAGCAGAAACGCGCACGTGGCAATAGTAAAAACAGCACTAACGGGGTTAATCGCGTATTGGCATAAGTATTGCTGCGGTCGTGCATACGTAAAATGACAATCTAATGTGGCAGCTTCCATTTCATTCCCCTAACTAACAAGCATGCATGGACTAAAAACGACTATGCGTACAAGCGATATCAGTATTTGCTTGTGTCGGGCATTTTCCCTCGTCGAATAGACTTCTAACTGGTGTTAAAGATAGGAAATATCGTTAGAGTACGCACTCTAATTGTCCGTTTTATGCACAATATGTACAGAAAAGCGCAAAAGATTTTTGGATCAACGGTTTGGGGAGGGGTGGGGTGGCGAGCGCAGTTGTGCGCCCCATTCAACCAGATGAATCCACGGGGCGGATGTTTTCGTTGCTGTTTAATTTATGTCCCTCGAATCGAGTAGTGGTTGTCAGGGTTCCTGTTGGAGTGCATCAAAAACCCGGTGGATGAAGATACTCTGGGTGACAATTCGAACACCGGCTTTAGGGGGGACCGTCGATTGGCATCCATCCAAACACTTCACAGGAAATTTTTCATATGAAGTCGATTTTGTGGATTTACCCGAGGGCGAGTTTGACTGTCGTTTGATTAGCGCGAATATAGCAACTGTCTTTTCAAATACGCTCTCCTGGGTCAATCTTATTCAATTTGACAACGTCAGTAATGACTTGGGAATTGACAGTCGATTGCATTGGACGCCCCAGGCAGGTCGGAATGCGTACCTGGTTTTGAGTCAGAGCTTCAATAGAGATGAGGTTGGTGATCGGTTTAACTCAACGCAGACAGGTCTGACCTTCAAAGTGGGCTATACGTTTCGTTTCTAATCGAAGCGGCCTTGGCGTACCGTTCCGCTCAGTGCCTACTTTCCGCTACGATGGTATCGTCTCGTTTTTCGTGACGTTGGGCATGAAATGGACCAGCGATACCTAAAACGCACACAGCTGAAGTCACGCCGGAATGCGTGGACGGTGGCCTGCCGGCCAGCGTCAAAGGGGGAAACATCATCCGCCTGGATGCGGAAACCTCGAGTGAACACGTTACTCATCATTGTCTGACCAATTACTTGATTCTATGCTACAATTACCAACCGAAATATGTAGCTGCGGCTACAATCAGTGCGCTTTGGAGGCGCAATATGAGCAAAGAACAGACAGTTAACGGACAACGCCTGTACCGGCAGGTATTGGACAAAATGCTCACGATATTGGCATCGGGAGAATATCCACCAGGTTCTCGTTTACCACCCGAGCGAGAGCTGTCAGAACGTTTTGGGGTTAGCCGTCCGACAATCCGCGAGGCTATTATTGCACTGGAAGTCAAAGGGGCCGT
>JBPCXM010000482.1:0-2503 GCA_051008535.1 Pseudomonadales bacterium
TTTGGCTGCTGAAGTCAAACTCGACAAGCGCGGTGATTTTCTCCACTGTGCTACCGTCAGAGGCGATTATCTTGTCCCAACCGGTTTTGTATTCGTTGTCGATACAACGCAAGGTCTCTATCAGCAGCTTTTCCTTGCTTTGAAAGTGTAGATTGACAATACCAATGCTGAGACCAGCTTCGCGAGTGACGTCGGCCATAGTAGTGCCAGACAAGCCGTTTTTAGCGATGCATTTAATAGTCGCCTTGATAAGCTGGGCGCGCCTGTCCTGTTTGGACATGATGCGGCGTTTAGCGGGTAGGTTAGTTGCAGGAGCGGGCATTATTTTATCGAGACATAGTTATATTGTTTTCCAGGCTGCGCTTCTACAGCTGCCTTTGTTACACTTTCGATAATATTACACACAAGCCGAACGATAATATACCTCTCTGTTGTTGGCAAATTAATGAATGATCATTCATTCATGATATGGACAAAAGCAACACGGCGTGTCATTCTGGGGGCGTGTTGCACAATGGTAGAGCGATGTATGATTCGTGATCTTAGCAAGTCCAATGCCCATTTTGAAAAAGCCGTGTCACGTTTGCCGCTTGGCGTTTCGTCCAGTTTCCGTTATTGGGGCGATGACGCAACCATCTATATCAAGAAAGGCAAGGGCGCGCGCATCTGGGATATCGACGACAACGAGTATATCGACTATCGACTGGGCTACGGCCCAGCAATTCTCGGCTATGCCGACGAGCTTGTCGATGCGGCTGCCCGTGAAGGCATGAACGTAGGTGGTGTTTTCGCGTTTGGCACTGAAGCCGAATTCCGGGTCGCCGAACGTATTAGTAGCATGGTGCCGGCAGCGGAGTTGGTCCGTTTCTCGAACTCTGGTAGCGAAGCGGTCATGGCCGCCCTGCGCATCGCCCGCGCATACACCGGCAAGGACGATTTCGTCATGGTCGAGGGTGGTTATCATGGCGTATTCGATGCGGTGCTATGGTATAGCGAAGTGGAGGAGGGATGGCGGCCCGACAGCGGTCGTGAACCTGAGGTGTTGGCATACAGCGAAGGTGTGCCCGGCTCAGCCAAACAACATGTGCATATGGTGCCAATGAACGATGCTAACCGCCTCGAAGAAACACTGAAGCAGCATGGCGATAAAATTGGTACGCTGCTGATCGAACCTATGATGGGTAACTGTTGTTCGATTACCGCCGAGCAACAATATTTACAAGAGGTACGTGCGTTGTGCGACCAATACAATGTGCTTTTGGTTATTGATGAGGTTAAAACCGGCTTTCGGGTCGCTAAGGGTGGAGTGCAAGAATTGTTGGGTGTAAGCGCCGATCTATGCACTTTTGCGAAGGCGATGGCCAATGGTTACCCCATTGCCGTGGTCGCAGGTCGTGAAGAATTTATGCGTAAAATTGGCGACGGTGTGGTCCACGGCGGCACCTATACCGCACATTCGGTGTCATTGGCTGCGGCGGAGAAAACATTGGAAATACTCGATGAAACGAATGCACTTGCCGACATTGAAAAATACGGCAGACGGTTGCAAAAGGGCATGAGCGGGTTGTTGACCGAGCGGGATATCGCGCACTCGTTTGTTGGTCATCCGTCAATGGGTGGGATATTTTTCAGCGCCACACCACCAACAAATTATCGCGACTGGGTTCACACTGATTACAGCTTTTATGAAACCCTAGCGCCGCAGTTACACGAACGAGGTATCATCGTCGAACCCGATTCGCGCGAGCCATGGTTTCTTAGTGCTGCTCACGATGAAACCTGCTTGCAGCAAACCTTGGTGGCATTTGA
This sequence comes from Pseudomonadales bacterium, assembly GCA_051008535.1. Taxonomy (GTDB): domain Bacteria; phylum Pseudomonadota; class Gammaproteobacteria; order Pseudomonadales; family JAUIET01; genus JBBKXJ01. The sequence goes on from JBPCXM010000482.1 coordinate 1,810, forward strand.
ACAAGCGGTGGACGTGTCGTTGCAAGAGCTAAAAGGGGGCAGAACTTCGGGCATTTAGTTGAGCTCATAGTTCGGCCTGAACAGAGTGATAATTTCCGGGACACGCCGTGAATCCATCCCTGGAGGCTCTATCCCTAGCATCCCTGCTAGGGAAGGTCCCGAAAATTCTCCCTCAATTCAGCCCTCTGTAGTATTCTGGAAGTTTAGGTGTACTCGATAGTGAGGTGCACGAGAGGGTAGGGTTATTTCGTAGTGACTAGCGCCAGGGACGGACGCGGGATGGGGCATGGACGCCCCGTCGAACGGAGGAATAATCCTACCCTCTCGTGTGCTGGCAACAACGGCACAGAAAGTGAAGTACCATGAGGGTCAAGTCCCTTTTAGATAGTAGCGGAGAATCGCATAGTGAAAAAATATGACGCCATCGTGATTGGCGCCGGCCACAATGGCCTGACCAATGCAGCTTATCTGGCGAAAGCCGGGATGGATGTGCTGGTGCTTGAAAGGAACCCGTATATCGGTGGGGCCACGGTCAGTCGCGAATTGCATCCCAACTGGAAGTATTCCAACTGCTCCTACGTCTGCAGCCTGTTGCGCCCGGAGATCACGCGCGACCTGGAGCTGCCGCGCTACGGCCTGCAGGTGGTGCCTTACGAGGGCAGCTGCGTTTTCATGGAAAACGGCGACTATCTGG
>JBPCXM010000483.1:0-3613 GCA_051008535.1 Pseudomonadales bacterium
TTTGCCAAGTCACCGGTTGCTGATACTTGCATCGCACCAAGCACGCAGATATCGATGTGCCCGCCGCGGATCATGGAAAAGCTGTCGGCATGGTGAAAATAGGCTGCACCGGGAACGGCAGTTACCTGCTTTTTTCCCGCATTGATCAGTTCGGGATCCTCCAGCCCGGGCTTCGGCTCCACGCCCATTCCCAACAGGCCGTTTTCGGTGTGGTAGATTACTTCTCTGCCCTCGGGTACATACTTGGCCACCTTTTCAGGTATGCCGATTCCCAGGTTAACGTAGGCGCCATCGGGGATGTCCCTGGCGGCTCTTATTGCCATTTCCTCCCGGTTCCAGCCTACCGCGGTATCCGACGCCTGCGGCAGTGGTTTGGCAGTCATGGGTAGGTCCTCCCCTCACTGACAAGCTGCGATTCCACAACGGGATGCTCGACTGTGACAATGCTATCGACAAAGATACCTGGCGTAACCACTACCTCCGGATCGATTTCACCCACCTCGACCAGCCTAGCGGTTTGTACGATGGTGGTGTTGGCGGCCATCGCCATAACCGGGCTGAAGTTGCGTGCGGTTTTATTATAGAGGAGGTTACCATAACGATCAGCAGAAGCAGATTTAAGCAGGGCGAAATCCGCAGTAAGTCCGTATTCCATCACGTAGTCACGACCGTCAAAATTTCGTATTTCTTTGCCCTCAGCGAGTGGCGTTCCCACTGAAGTTGGTGTGTAGAAAGCCGGCACACCGGCACCGCCAGCCCGTATACGTTCGGCGAGCGTTCCTTGTGGGACCAGTTCCAACTCTATATCGCCACCGCGGTACATATCAGCAAATACGGTGGATCCGACAGTACGCGGAAAAGAGCAAATCATCTTCGCTACCATACCACCCTCAATCAGGGCGGCCAGGCCGACATGACCACTACCCGCATTGTTGTTAATTACGGTCAGGTTTCTGGGGCCCCGATCGATTAAGGCGTGAAGAAGTTCTATAGGGCTTCCAGCCTCGCCAAAACCGCCCACCATAACCGTGGCACCGTCGAGAATGTCGGCAACTGCGTCAGCAACTGAATCTACTTGCTTGTCAATCATGATTCCAGGAACGACTAGATGGCTTTCGCAACCTCATGTGATGGAATGGTCTCTGCGACATCATCGAAGAAGCCCGCCTCATCAAAAAGCACCCGGTCGTTATAACCGCTAAACCATATGGCCTCCGGGTTGCGCCCCAGTATCGCCACCTTGCCGCGATCAGGGGCGTCCGCAGCACCCCGCAACAGTTTTAGAATAACTACCCCATTCTCCCCCCCCGGCACACCTGGGAGGGGTTCGTTTGTCACGGCAGCGACTTCGGTCTTACCCTTGTAGTGAGTAATTGAAAGTCGGGCATGAGCCTCTACACCAGACAGTCCTTTTTGGGATTCGTTGAGAACTTGCCAGGCCTCTTCAATAGGTACATTAAACGCTTTGTGACCGATAATGTCCCTGCCACAGAAGAAATAGTGGTTCTCCACCCGGTTGCGCTTCAGTTCCCGCTGCATAATACGAAGGGCGTCGGGATCGTTATTGATACCCTTGATGATGGGCGCCTGATTGTCGATGTTTAACCAGTTGCGCCTGCCAAGTTCATCAACGGCCCGCTTGGTGCTAGCCAGCCACTCCAGCCCACCTGCGGGATTGTCTATATACTTGCCGCTGCTGTCCTTTTTGAGGAATTCATCGGGGTGATTGAAGTGAATCATAATCCGCAACTTGGTTTCCGGGTATACCTCATGAAACTTGTCCAGCATGTCGAAGAAGGTGCTGTCGAAGCGATCGGGGAAAAACGCCAATTCCTTTGTTCCTATGCGAATCTGCTCGACCCCGGCTTCCGCTAGTGCTGACAGCCAGGCAGCAATATTCTTGTTGCCCAATACCATGGGATCACCGCCGGACATGAGAATCTCCCGCAGCTTTTCACGATTTGTTATCGGGTGCCTGCCGCCATTTTCTGAAACCAGGCGATTGTGTTCTTTCACATAGTCAACGATGCTGGTTATCTGAGCCAGTCCTTTGGGCGCTACGGTACCATCAGGTCTTTCAACCTCTTTCTTGGCGATTAATTCTTCACGGTAACAAAAGCGACAGTGTGCCGAGCAAGTCGACGCTACATAAATCAATCCCAATTCGTATTTGTGGATCAGGCCCTCTACCGGGCTGTAATCCATTTGCTTGCCTGGGTCGGGAGCGCCGTCCAGGTCCAATGTTTCCTTGGGGCTTGCTTTGACCAGAACCTGCAGTGGAATGCTTTGCTTGGCCAATTCAAAGTAGTGCCTGGTCATCTTCACCGGCATTCGGGATTCGACATCCTGCACAGTGCCCTTCAAGTCACTCAATTCCTTTAACTCATCGGCACTGTAAAAGTTCTGCATGTCCTCAGGTACCGTACCTGCCAGAAATTTTTTGATTCCCGTAATGATTTGGCGGTCGTATTTACCATTGCTGACCGAATTCAAAAACGCCTGCTCTTTTTCAGAGGGCTGATATTTTGCTACCTTTGACATATTGACACCGATATAAGTATGCTAATAATTCATGCGATTCCCTCATGCATTATGACATGAGAATGTGTTCGCGGAAAATAGACGGCTCTGCTTGAAATGGATTAATTCAGAGGGGTTAGACATTAATACGGTTAAATTATGTTCTATTGAGAATTAAGGCGCAATCGATTTTATTTCACTAGCTAGTGAGCTATAGTAATGTTTTATGGTAAACCAACGACGCCTCATTCCCAGTACCAGCATGCTGATGGCATTCGACGCTGCCGCCCGAACAGGTAGCTTTACGGCTGCCGCCCGCGAGCTGAATTTGAGCCAGGGTGCAGTGAGCCGGCAGGTGGGAGCGCTGGAAAGCCAACTGGGCGTGGTATTATTTGAACGGATAAGAAAAACCGTTCAATTGTCAGAGACCGGTAAAATCTACGCAGGCGAAACTCATCGGGCCCTGCAGACAATTCGCAATGCTTCTATCAACGCCATGAGCAGCTCGCTGAGCGCGGTACTTAACCTGGCGATACTGCCCACTATCGGTACTCGCTGGTTGATGCCGCGCCTGCCTTCATTCTTGAAGGATCACCCAGACTTGACAGTCAATTTTGTTACCAAGCTCTCGCCGTTTGATTTCCAGAGCGAAGATTTGCACAGTGCTATCCATTTCGGCCTGCCCAATTGGCCGGGAACAGAGAGCATGTTCCTGATGGGCGAAGAGGCTGTTCCCGTTTGCTCCCCCAGCTTTTTATGCGAACACCCGATCAGCAAGCCCACAGACTTGACTGGCGCACCACTTCTGCACCTGACCACCAGACCTGGCGCCTGGACTAACTGGCTGGCTGCAAATGGAATGGCGGCCCCGGGAGAACCGGGCATGTTGTTGGAAAATTTTTTGATTATCACCCAGGCAGCTATAGCAGGCCTGGGTATAGCGCTGTTACCGAAATTTCTCATTCAAAATGAGATTGACAGGGGCGAACTCATTCAGATTTTCGACATCCCGCTGAAAAGTGAAGAAGGCTACTATCTGGTCACGCCCGTTGAGAAATCAGACTATGCACCCGTTGTGGCATTTCGCGAATGG
>JBPCXM010000484.1:0-3943 GCA_051008535.1 Pseudomonadales bacterium
GGGGTTGGCGTCCTTGCCGAGTGTCAGTATCAGCTCATCCGATACCGGGTGGATAAAATCTGAAAAACCGGGTACTTCTAGTTCTCCCGCGATACTTGGCTGTGCGGGGTCGGAAAGATCTAGCACATACAATGGGTCGATCTGTTCAAAGGTCACCAGGTAGGCGCGCTCCCCGAAAAAACGCACGCCATAGAGAATCTCATCAGGTTTGCCAATTTCTTGCGGACGCGCGTCGTTTGGCAGAGTGGATACCACCTCCAGCGCCTGCTCGGTCGCGGACTCGCGCAACACGGTGAGCTTGTGATCGACATGATCGGCATCGGCTGCGGGCAAGGGCGAGAAATCGCCGTACTCATATTCGCTGGTGACGACACGCAAGTGGCCGTCGTGTTCACTCAGGCGAAAGTCCATGCTGTGTCGATGGCCCAATACGCCAGCAATATCTGCCGAGCCGCGGTAATCCGCAGCGGTACCGCTAAGCGAAAATTTGTGGATCAAAGTAGACTCTGAAAACTGTTCCTCGGTGTAGTCGTAAATCTGCTCCACTAGGTAGAGCGCTTGTTGAGACATATACAGTCCCTGCGCATTGCCCGTATAGCAGGTAGATTTAAACTGCGACGGCGCTGAGAGTGGAATGGCGGTAATAGTGGTGATGCTACCATTCGGTAAACTCTCTTCGGGGCTGTTTTCGGTCGGCACATAACAATCGTCAGGTTGCACCAGAACTTGTTCGCTGCCGTTGATGCGAATTTTTGGTATCAGGTCATCTAATGGCACGGCATCGATTAGCTGCTGATCATTTTGCCGTTCCGCTTCGTCTTCCGTGTAGTAATAATTCAGACCGTCGACAAAAGGGGTAAATCGGCTGACCAGGTACAAGGTATCGCCAATGCGTCGACTTTCAACTAGGCTACCGTCAAATGCGGCGCCCCAACTTTGTTGCGGTTGACTCGGATCTTCAAGATCGTACAGGCTGATAACTGTTTCACCGTTTAACCAGGCGCCAGGAGCAAACCAAACGTCACCATAAATTGGCAGTTGTAGGTTGGTTCCCAATACGGCTAGAGCATTGTCATCGTCTACATACATACCGCTGATACGAACTTCACTACCAACATCGATGTTCGCAAGTGGCGTTACCGACGCGGCTGCCGGGTCGGATGTATAAATCTGTACCCTCGCTGTCGGTCGTTGTTCGGGTAACACGTCATCTATACATTGTCGGGGTAGCCAGGTTTCCCAACATAGGCCAAAGGGACAACATGCGATACCACCATCGCGCGCTACCAGCAATAGATTGCCCGTGTATTTGACGATATCCGCCTCGTCTACATTCGCTTCCAACGTATAGGTCCGGGTGAAACCCGGCGTACTGGCGTCTGCATTCGAAACTGCTACCGGTGCGCCGGCGTCTAATTCGAGAAGCAAATTGGTTTGCGAATTTTGCAACTGCTCACGCAGACCCCGCTTGACGGCAGCCTCGAACTTCGCGTTATTTTCCACTTTAGACAGCATGCCGGCCGAGCGCTGGGCTTCAGGCGTGTTTCCTCCGTCACCTCCACCGCTGCAGGCTGTTACCAGAAAACCGAGGAATAATGTTATCAGGTAAGCACTTGCACTGGTGTTCTTCATGGTATTTCTCCACTAAGCGTGTGATCGGTCAGTTAAACGCTGTTACCACAACGCCGGCACACCCAGACTAAGTGATTCAGTGCGAATAGTCTGTTGTGATATTGTAAATACAGGCCGGGTTTAGCAGTTACAATTAGTTACAAATTCGCGACGAAATAGCTAGGGATTTTTGCGCTGATTCTGTGCCATGCTTTGCATATGACAAAGAACTGTTTATTAGCACTCAGGCCGATCCCGTTAGCGCGTACTGCGGCAGCTCTGTTGTTATCCACGCTCGCAATACTCGCCTCGCCTGCGCGTGCCGACGACGACGATCGCAGCTGGCAATTTAATGTTGCTCTTGGCTACGGCCAACGCAGCAATCCCCTGGTCGACGGCGATGATATTGATATCTACTGGTTGGTGGATCTGGCTTGGTACGGCGAACGCTGGTTTTTCGATAACGGTGATATAGGCTTTACCATCTATGAGGGTGAACATTTCTCTCTAAATGCCATCGGTAGCTTGAATAGCGATCGAGTGTTCTTTTCCCATTTGAATGATGGGTTTTTGGGTGTGCAAGTCGTCAACCAATCCGGCTTTACTGGGGAGGGACAATCTGCGGCCGAAGATGTCTTTTCTCGGGAGGAACTTGCAGCACTGATCGATTCGCCCGATCGCGACTATGCATTTGAAATGGGGTTTGAATTCCTCAGCAACGGCAACTGGGGGTTTTTACAAGCACAATTCAATAGCGATGTCAGCAGCGTACATAACGGTCACGAATTCTGGCTGACTTACGGTTACGATTGGTTCCTGGGTCGCTGGCATGCGCAACCCAGCATTGGCGTTAGCTGGAAAAGCGCCGAGTTTAACAATTACTATTTTGGTGTGCGCGAAGAGGAAAGCATCCCGTTCCTATTGCCGCCATACCGAACCGGCAGTGGGGTAAACTATTCCGGCAAATTAGCGCTAAGCTACCTACTTACCGAAAATTGGAAGTTTGTAATGATGGCCGAGCGCGAAAAACTTAATGACGGCGCCACCGATAGCCCGTTTATATTCGAGGATTCCATTACGACTTATTTTGCAGGCGTTTATTATCGTTTTTAGCATAATGAGAAAAGTAGCAGCAAGCACAATAAATGGGCGATACTTACCACAGGCGGTGGCAAGTATGTTGTTTGTTATGCCCTTATACTTGTCAGCGGAGCAATCCCCAGCCACGGCCGAGCTGCACATCAAACCCAAACTTTGTGTGCGCGGTACGTCGGCCGATCAGTGCGAGCTGACTGTGAAAATAAAATGGACCGGAAACGAAATTGGCGAATATTGCCTGTATAGCGATTTTTCTGACGCTCCTTTGCGCTGTTGGCAACGCGATGCGAGCGGCCAACTACAAGATCAGGTCTCGATTAAAGCTGACTTGAATTACTGGTTGGCCTGGCAGCCCAGCGACGACGAGCTAGCGCGGCGCACGTTAAAAGTATTGACGGCCAAATCAGACGACCGGCGCCGTTCACGCCGGCGGCGGCATGTATGGAGCGTATTTTGAGCACGGCGCCGGAATGCGATTCCACCACTGATACCACCCGACAAGCCGACGTCTTGTTAGTTGAAGATGATCAGCGACTGGCAGACCTGACAGCCGCGTACCTCGAACAAAACGGGTTTTCGGTCATCATTGAGCAGCGCGGTGATCGTGTATTCGAGCGCTTTCAACAAATGCAAGTTCGGTTGGTCATTCTAGATCTGATGTTGCCCGGGCTGGATGGCATGGCGGTCTGCAAACAACTACGGACAATTTTCTCCGGCCCGATTTTGATTCTTACCGCCAAGTCTACCGATATCGATCAGGTGATCGGTCTGGAATCCGGTGCCGATGACTACGTCGTCAAACCGGCAGAACCGATGGTGTTGCTGGCGCGTGTACGGGCGTTGTTACGCCGTCACGAAGCCGCGCCGCAAGCTCATCAATCCGTTGTAAGCCTGGGTGATCTGACCATTAGTGAACCCAAGCAGGAAGTCACCATTAAGGATCAGCGTATCGAACTCACCACGCAGGAGTTCGACCTGCTGTGGATTCTGGCCAACCAGGCCGGCACAATATTCAGCCGCGACGAGTTGTTTAGGCTAACGCGCGGCATCGACTACGACGGCCTGGACCGCTCGATTGATGTGCGCATCTCAAGGTTGCGCCGCAAACTAGGCGACGACCCTCAAAACCCGTATCGCATCAAAACGGTGTGGGGCAAGGGTTACCTGCTCGCGCCAGATGTTTGGTTAGAGCATTGACCCTAAGTCTGCGCGGCAATCAACGGCTGATATTTCG
>JBPCXM010000485.1:0-4483 GCA_051008535.1 Pseudomonadales bacterium
TGTGCGATCTCTATTGCCCTCAGCATGAGCGCGACTGCAATCGCCTCCGACGGCGGCACACCCAGTGGTGAAAACATCGCCACAAAAAGCCCCTCTCTTAAGCCGATAGCTGATACTGAAATCGGAATGCGCTCAAGTAAAGCAAGCACGGGTGTTGCTGCTACAATGTAGAAAAGGCTGGATTCAGCCATGCCTAGCGATAGCGCACAGCAATATATGGTGAAACCGAAAAAAAGTTTTTCAACGACGGAAAGCGCTACGTATTGATAGATCGTTTTCGGTCGGCTATGGATAACGGTCAGGTTTTCAAACAACGGTGTGATAAATTCTTTCAATTTATGCGGCAGTTTTCCCCACATCGGCCAGCGCGCAAATGGTTCAATATTCCGAATCAACAAATATAGACACAGCAATGATGAGAGGCAAAGTGCCAGGCTAAGTGGCAGTAAAAAATTGTCGATGGGCAACTGTAGCGGTTTTACGAAGAAGTAAAGCAACAACGCCACCAGCATGAGCGATGAGATAATGCCGAAAAAACGCTCAATGACAATAGATGTAACAATTTCTCCCGTGCTTTCGTGATATCTTTTTAGGTAGAAGGTCTTGTAAGCATCGACGCCTAGTGTAGAAGGAACAATGTATTTAAACGCTCTGCCTCTCAAGTAGGCGATGATCGGCACATAGGCTGATACGCTAACGCCAAGCGCTTTTAACAGCAGATTCCATTTGAGCCCCATAAAGACCTGGTCGGCGAATACAATCACTACGCCCACAAAAAACCAGAATAAATGCGCGTCTTTCAGCATGAAAAAAACACTGCGCAAATCGATGAATTGCAGCAAGAGTACAACCAGCGCAAGCGATACACTGGCTTGCAATAGTTTCTTTTTGTAGGATTTCTTTGTTGTCATCAAGTATCATTATTTACGGGCAGATGGCCATGTTTGAGTTCTGCAAAACAACTATCAGAATAGCACTTCTGTCGACAACATGCCGGGTGACGCGATATTGGTGTGGCAGCGCAGTTCGTTATTGGAGAGCACTACCGTGTTGCCCCTGATCTGGCCACTTTTTAATCAATCCAGCAGTTAAAGGTTGCTTTTTTGCCTAACAGCAAGATTGAAAACAGAGGTATTTGTGACCGCCGAGTAGGATGCTTGAGATGTTTTTTACCTTGGCCAATGCGACACGGCCGCACTGGCTGATTTGAGGGCTGCCGTTGCAGCGAACCACTAAATAATCGTAAATTGAAATGAATAAGATCAACAGGGTTAGTACGCCCGGCGTTTTCTCGCTTGCTTGGTGGCGGCGCAATTGTTCATGGCCGCAAAACACTTCAACAACGGCGCAATCACTTTCTCGGTAGCGGTGTTCTTCAAACCTTTAATTACCTATTACTGCGAACGGGCATGCTTTTTAACTCTCTGGAATTCGCGTTATTTTTCGTAGCCACGCTTTGTGGTTACTATGTGCTTGCGAGAAAGCCGCAAAACATCTGGCTTCTGGTTGCCAGTTACATGTTTTATGGTTGGTGGGATTGGCGGTTTCTGTCGCTGATCATGCTCAGCACTGTGGTCGATTTCAACGTTGCTCAATACATTGAGAAAACCGTCAATGCCACCAAGAGAAAACGCCTGTTATTTGTCAGTCTCGTGGCAAACCTCGGTCTGCTAGCGACATTCAAGTACTTTAATTTTTTTATAGATTCCTTCGTTTCGCTTGGTGCATCGGTCGGCCTGAATTTTGATACCCCTGCGCTGCGCCTCGTTCCTCCTGTTGGCATATCGTTTTATACGTTTCAAACACTATCTTATACGATTGATGTGTATCGCCGAAATGCGCGCGCAGAGCGCAGCTTTTTCACATTCGCATTATTTGTGTCATATTTCCCACAGCTGGTTGCCGGGCCTATCGAGCGCGCGCAACGACTGCTGCCACAGCTGCACAAATCCCGCCGGGTCACACTAGACTACCTGTCGGGTGGTCTACTGCTGATACTCATCGGATTGTTTAAGAAAGTTGTGATTGCTGATACCGCCGGGATACAAGTCGACGACATATTCTCAGACCCGGCAGGTTATACTACCTGGACGCTTTGGAAGGGTGCCATTCTATTTGCTATTCAAATTTACGGTGATTTTTCCGGCTACAGTAATATGGCGCGCGGGATAAGCTTATTATTGGGCATCCGCCTGGTTGAGAACTTCAAAACGCCTTACTTTGCTCGCAATGTGTCGGAATTTTGGCGTCGTTGGCACATCTCTCTGAGCCAGTGGCTCAGGGATTATCTCTACATCTCACTCGGTGGAAACCGCGGTGGAGCAGCAAAAACCTATCGTAATCTAATGCTAACGATGTTGTTAGGTGGGCTTTGGCATGGCGCGTCGTGGACCTTCGTGATCTGGGGTTTTCTGCACGGGCTGTATTTGGTGGTCCATCAATGGTGGGAGCGGTTATGGCAAATCCCGTCACTGGTTAGATTACCCAACATTCCGGGTGTAGTGAGCTGGCTACTTTCCATTGGTTTGACATTCTCTGTAGTTGTCATTGCCTTCGTCATCTTCAGAGCAGAGTCCATCGGTGATGCCTGGATATACATAGTTGGTATGTTTGAAGGCAGAGGCGAAATCCGAATCTCGGATATCGCCAAACCGGCTATTCTAGTGCTTGCGCTTTTGCCGATTGACATCATGCAGTATTACAACAAGGGGGACCTGCTCGCTGTTAGGTGGTTGCCGCTGCTGTTGAGGGCGCCATTGTATGCCGGCATGTTTCTAGCTGTGCTTTTGGTATCTAATAATGAAATTCCATTCATCTATTTTCAGTTTTGATACCTTGCAGGATAATCCGCTGCGACTATTGCTGCGGCCGACGATCGTTTTTTTTCTGGTCATTTTTTTACTGCTAGAGGTAGCAGTTCGCGTGTCTGTTCCCGAAGGACGTATTCCCAAAGGTGGTTTTTACAATGCTGAGCTACGTCAACGAATTCTACAGTTAGAAAAACTCGAAAATATTGATTTGATGTTTACGGGTAGTTCGATCGCTGCTGGCAATGCTCCGCCAGAGACCTTTGATGCTCAACTGCGCAGCCATGGACTCAAAGGTTTCAAATCATTTAATGCTGGTATCAGAGGGTGTGATTTTTCATGCATTACGCCCAGTGTAGAAAAGCTTTTCCTAAGCCGCAGGGAGCCGCGCTATTTGGTAATAATTCTCAGCCCTAATGACCTCGACGCGAACAAACCGGGTGTCATTGCCAGATCAAAAAAACATGTTGAGTCACTAAACCAGCCGGCATATCGGACAGCTGCCCGGAATGTGTTGTCCTCAATGAGCTGGGTCTATGGTTTCGATGCCGAAATTAGAGACTTGCTAACTACTGGGATTTGGAAGTTCGACCCTGCGCAAGTCACCCTTCGCGGCCATGTTGATATGGGTTCTAAGCCGCGAAAAAGAAGCCAATGGGACTATAAAATAGAAGCTAACGGCAACATCACGCAAGCCTTCTACGATTTGCTAGAGAATGTCACCGGCCGAGGTATTTCGGTGATACTGATTCCGATGATCGGTGATTCCAGTACACGCGCCAACTTCAAACTTTCTTATAGGCAAGATTTTGCAGCCGTCATTGCGAAAAGCACAGCCAACGATTTGGTTAGGCTTGTGAGAATAAACGAAGACTCGCTAAGTGATGAAAGCTATATTGATAATGTTCATTTGAATTCAATTTCTGCAAAGAAATTTGGTCGCCAAGTTGCGGATCGATTGATTGAAGACGGCTTTCCCTACCAGTAGAGTAGTTTGAGCTTCGTGTTGATTGCAGAGCCTTCGGGAAGCATAACGAATGCTAGCCGTTCTTTATCAAACGCGGCCATTCAGTATCATTTCGTCATTGGAAAAGTTGGCAACAAAAAGGCCATGCAAATGCTACGAGTAACATTGCATCGTGATGCATAATTGATCGAAATTTGCCAGCAAACTCAGAGGGCGATTGAAGTATTAGTAGAAAGTGATGACTGTGCGAAGTCAAGATATCACTGCTATAGTAATTGTTGTACTGTGATTAATGTATCATCCAAGTAGTTGCAGATGCAGGGCTACATAGCGCCTCGCATTCGCGAGACCGATCGTTTATCGATCAGTTTAATTGTGACCGTTACTGGTTGGCTAACGTTAAGATACGCTTCCACCTTTGCTTGCTTGGAACTAACAATCAGCGAGACAGAAAAAAATAGAGTCAAAATGGACGCCGTGCAGCCCCAGCTTTCAATAATTGCGCCGTTATATAACGAAGAAGAATCCGTTACGTATCTTCATAAAGCGATCCGTGAAGCGATGGATCCTGCTGGTTATAGCTATGAAATTATTTTCGTCAATGACGGCAGCAAAGACAAAACCGCAGATATATGTGAGAACTTGGCGGCTGCGGATGAGCGATTGCGCTTCATCGAGTTTCGAAAAAACTACGGGCAGACTCCAGCCA
>JBPCXM010000486.1:0-4879 GCA_051008535.1 Pseudomonadales bacterium
GGGTCGATCGCGTCGATTTTAGCTATCGAGCGCCCATCGACAGCAATGTGATTCTACACCGGTCAATCGTTTCTGAAAAATATAGATTTACAAATCAACGCACCCGGCCATAAGCCGACGCCAAAAATAGCCGAAACCTACGTATTGCCTTGATTAACTCAGCCTAGTGATTCTTGGTGCTTTTCCAGCCAGTCCGCCATAGCTGCGGCTGCACTTTCGTCGAGAAAATCGTCCATTCGTTCGATTGCGCCGTCGGCAAAGGTTGCGGTTTCGGTCCCCGAAATTGTCAAGTCCGGCAAGCCATGCTTGGCGTACTTTACCGCGAAGGCAAACGTCACCGTATCTCCAGCCTCGCTCAACCTTGGCTCCTCAACGAATTCTCTTGAATCGAATCTACGATCCAGCGAGTTGACGCTGTCGCGTAGGGTTTGTAGCACGCTTTCCCGGCCTACGGCTTCGTTTGCGTCCCCAGGCAGATAGACCGCGCCAGGCGAAAAGTACTGTTCCAGTCTCGACCAGTCGTCGTCGAGCAGTGTTTCTTCGAAAGCCTCGGCGTATTCAGTAAACCGTTCCAAGTTGCTCATGTTCAGTACCCCTCGTTGGTTACTCTCTCTGAACGCGCATTCTATCCACACGTTCCTGAATTTAGAATTACATAGCCTCGGTTAGCTCCGAGAACTGCTTTGGGTCGTTTTTGTTGGTTCACCGCAGTTAACTGTTTCCGTTTGTCATGTAGCGTGCACCAGCCGATGGTTTTCGCAGAATTCACAGATAAAAAATGGCGCTCGCGGCCAAGAGCGGCCCTAGGCAAGGCTGGCTAGAACTCCGCGTCTTCGTTTGACGATTTCCCGGGAACGATCTTCAGAACGTCCCACTTCTCGAATACTTGTCCATTCTCATCAACAACTCATCGCTTTGCGCGTTCGTCGATGCTAAGCGCCCCCGGCCCCACCGCTATGAGCACCAGGAGACCACCGATCATCGAGATCTCTTTCCAGAAAGTGTTCCACTCCCCTTCCACCCAGAACGGATGGAAAATGAACGCCGTGCCAAGGGTGAAGAGGATAAGCAGACCGGCAGCAAGCCGGGTCTGGAAGCCGATGATCACGGCGAGCCCCCCGAACAGCTTAATGGCAAATCCGATCCAGACGGCAAATGCCGGCACGCCTTTAGCGGCAGCGTAGCCAATGGGAACGTTTCCAGTGAGAAGACCGAAACCGCCGATAAAGTAAATCAGTACCAGAAGAATTCGGCCTGCCGCCAGAACGTATTTGTTGTTGAGGCTCTCTAGCATTGCACTGTTCTCCCGCTATTTACAACCTACTGTTTGAATACAGGAATTGAGACAGACAAACCAGAAAGCGTGCGACCTACATGCAGCTATCCAACTTGTCGCTCGCTAGTACGTTGCATTCCTTTTTGCTGCCATGTCTGCGATGACTTGAAGTTTGCCAACTACGATGCAGGTTTATTCCTTTCGCACTTCCTCTAGTCTACCGTTCGGCTCGCCGAATTCAGCCAAGACGTTTTGATTCTCGACGCACTTCGGAGCTACGGCTAGACGTTACTGTCGTTCGTTCTCCCGACTGTCAGTGCCCTAAAATAATCTATTCCCGACTCTTGCGCAAGATGCTGTACTTCCGCTCAGGGTTGTGAGTGCCAGTTCCAGGTTCCGTGTCCCGTCAGTCAGCAATGAATCTTACCGCAGCCACTCAGAACGCTAAATCGAATGACCACGCTACTCCCGGACCCGGGCGCTAACGGAGATGAGCCTAATTGGCTGATCGGCGCTTTGATCGCCGGCACATCAGCCCAAAGGATAGTTCAAAGATTCAGCGTTCGAAAGAGCTCAACCCAATAAGCGCCTAGTGCTCATCCTAGTCATTCAATTTGAAAGCAAGAATCAGGTAGCTACCACCCGTTTGTGCTCGGTAAGCTTAAGCTGACATCTTAGAGGAGGTATGCAAATGGGTTTTCAAATAAACGCTTTACACGAATCACTTTTTAACGAGTTATTTGCGTTGTCCGATACTGAACTGGTCAAGCGGTCGGCACGGAGAATGGTCGCGGAGGTCAAACGTGGATATCCGTGTCGTGTGAGCCTTGTCGACGCCGAGATAGGAGAGACGGTGATCCTCTTGAACTACGAACACCAGGCGCACGATACGCCGTATCGATCGTGTCACGCGATCTTTGTGCGACAAAGTGCGAAGCAAGCCGTTCCGAAGCCAGGAGAAGTGCCGGAGGCTCTAAGCAGCCGCTTGCTATCGGTGCGAGCCTTCGATTGTACGCACGATATGATCGCTGCGGAAGTGGTCGACGGGCGGCAAGTCGAAGCAACTATCTACGATTTGTTTGCCGACACCAAGGTTGACTATCTACACCTTCACAATGCGAAGCCCGGTTGCTTTGCCGCCAGCGTCACGCGAGTGTAACCGATTGCATTTGTTTCCTGGAGGCGTGTTGAAAGCTTGGTTTCCCCACAAGCAGGCGTTCAGGGTTGGCTGAAAATCTTATAACGATCGGCTCTAGTCGGCCAGCAGCTGCCGCCCGCTGAACCGCGGTTCTGATTTCAGGGAGCTTGCCAGAGACTGGCCCAGATTGTAGTTGACGACAATATCAGGTGCTGCTGGATTCAACCCAACTTGTCACCGAGGGTCGAATTCTTTGTCCAGTACGATAACTTTTACCGTGTCTCGTTTTATGCCGTCAAATTCCATTGCTTCCTCTGTAGCTGGGGAGTCCAGAATCTCCAAGTACGTATCCAGGTTTTCAGGCTCAAAGCAGGCTACAACTTCGTTTTGCTCCGTTACGTTAAAATAAATCGGTTTGTTAACCGTCTGGCTTTTGAACAACTCACCATGCGTACGGAATCCCTCTTCCCATTTTACTGAATCTTCAATCTGTGCTGTGACGATTACTCTAGGCATCTTTGTATCCTCAATTGATTGATTATGCGCGCTTAAAGTCGATGTTACTCTTTAGACATCAAAGAGTCGACTGACTTTCCGTTCTGGGTCGTGAGCGCCATTTTACCGCCCCGGACATTGAACGTCAGCAACGTTGGGTACATCGGCCAGACAATGAACCGAAAGTCGTGCTCAGGCTACTCGTGCTATCAGCAATTCGCGGTCAGTGCACCATTCGTTATCCGTATCGGATGGGCGCACTGGGACGTGTCAACGCTTTAATCAGATCAGCCCGATGCGGCCAACGGGTGGCGAGGTCTTCAGCTACTCCACCCTCAAAGTCACTCAACACGTATCCAGGCGCCATGGTGTTACCGTATACGCCATACATGCCTCCCGGCTGCAATCTTGCACCCATCCAAACATCTTTTGTTACCACAACCTGAATCCTTTGCCCCTCGAGAATGTCTTGGCCCAAGATCACAAGCTCATCGTGACCATTCGGATAAAGTAGCAACAGCTCGATTGGGTCGCCTAAATAGAAATGCCATATCTCATCGGTTGGTAGCCGGTGCATGTCAGAGAAAGAATTCGGATCGTCAGTTAACAGCGCAACGATGGCGGTGCACAGCGGTTTTCCGTCATGTCCGTTATCTGGAGCAACATATGTCTGCGAAAACAAAACATTTTCGGTCGACATTTGTTCTAACCCCCAGCGTTCTATCAATTCCTCTGCGGTAGGTATTCTGCTCATTGAATGATTCCGTGACTCGGTACATCTTGTTTGTCGCGTGCGTTATTGCACAAAACAAATCAGCAAACTCCTTTGGGCGACTTGCTACTAAATATTATTCATTGACGAACACGACTCATTGCTCAGTAATGAAGTCTTCTTTGTCATAGGCAGGAAACGAAATGGCTAGGAATTCAAGTCCGCTATCGGTATTCGACACAGCAAAATGCCGCTCGTTGTGCTCAATGAGCACCGTATCGCCCACCGAAACCTCCATGGTTACATCGTCCACAACGATGAGTCCGGTGCCGCCGGTGACTATGTAGAGTTCTTCGGTGTAGGCATGATAATGTCGTGTCGCGTTTGTGTGCGGAGGTACGACGGTTTTTGCGACGCTGTAACTGCTTCGCTCGATAGCCGCACCCTTACCCACCAATTCAAAGTTCGCGCACTGGTCATCGCCAGTGAATGGGTCTAGTTCCGAACATCGTGTGTGTTTCATGCTAAGCGCGCCATGACCAACGAGGTTCAAAACCGAAGAGCCGTTTCGCCTTTTCACCCGAAAATAGCGATTGCACGGTATCAGCGGCAATGTCGCAAGGTGTTTTTGGGAAGTGCTTGGCACAGTGGGTCGCGGTCCAGTCGTTGAGAGTTGTATCGGCTGCGGTTGCGTTGATTATTGTGGTTGCAGTGTCCTCGGACTGCACAGCGAGAAGCAATAATTTCGTTAGATCGCGAACGTCAATATAGCTCCAGTAATGCCATTGCCGCAGGTCGCTATTGTCGGCGTCGGCTCTAATTTGGTCATAGTCTGTAGGGTATACGATTAGTGTCGATCGAACGCCAATGAAGGAGGTTTTAGCTACCGATCCAAAATAGCCTGCTGTTGCCTCGCTGACTGATTTAGACAATGCATACGCAGAAGCCAATCTCGGCGCCTGATCCTCGGTAATCGGAAATCGATCAGGGACATTGTTACCCGAATTAATGCCTGTGACGTTGGCCGTTGACAGCCATATGACTTGGCGGAATTCAAGTAAGCTAGCGGCTGAAAAAACGTTGTAGTTCATCCCCACATTTTGAGTATAGGTGACGTGATCAGGCTGAAAACCCGGATAGGATACGTTTGCTAGATGAACAACAATGTCATTTCCGTCAAGAGCGTCAATCGTTTCACCGTAATCGGTAAGATCAGCGCGTCTATGTAGGAAGCCTCCATCATCGCTGAACTCGATAG
>JBPCXM010000487.1:0-10891 GCA_051008535.1 Pseudomonadales bacterium
GGCGTATTGGCGCGACGTCGGCACGCTGGACGCATTCTGGGAAGCGAATATGGAATTGGTTTCGGTAACGCCCGAGCTTAATCTTTATGATCAGGACTGGCCCATTCTTACCTACCAGCCGCAACTACCTCCGGCCAAATTTGTCTTCAACCAGGATCACCGACGCGGTATGGCCGTCGACTCGATGGTCTCCGGCGGTTGCATTATATCGGGAGCAAAATTAAACCGCTCATTACTATTTTCCGACGTGACAGTGCACTCGCATTCGTCGCTGGAGAAATCCGTTGTGTTGCCGCAGGTGGCAATTGGCCGGCATTGCAAGATACGCCAGGCAATTATTGATCGCGGTTGTCATATTCCAGCGCGTACGGAAATCGGTATCGATAATGAAGAAGATAAGGCGCGCGGCTTTCGGGTGACTGCCAACGGCGTTGTGCTGGTAACGGCCGCGATGTTGGGGCAGGATTTTCACTACTCGCGGATATAGCTTGGTGAGGCCAAGTCTTGGCTTGCATCGCATGTGAGGGTTATCGCTTCGTTTGTTGGACCGTGGAGCAGAAATAAATTAAGTGGCGTCAAACTATTGTTTTATTCCTACCGCATCGACCCGCTGGCTCAATAACATGGGCGCGTAGATAAATAGGAAAATCAGAAAGCTCAAAATCCACAAACCGCCCGACACGGCCATCCACAATTCGTAATGACTGGCATCAATAATGGGCAGTAGTATACGAGCAAGAAACCCGACTGTTATGCTTAGAAAAATAAGTTGTATCGCCGCTGGCGGCATGAATACATTACGCCCTGTATGCCCCAAAGCTACCCTAGACATCATTCCCAAAGTGATAAGGCCCACGCCGCCATAAGCAAAGGCGTGCAGTGGAATGTTATAGGCTATCAGGCCCGAAGCAGACAGTGCCTTTAACAGAAAACCCGAAGTCAATGCGGCATAGCCTACATACAGTATCCACAACAAGGGCTTGGACCAAATACCGTGGGTATGCCAACCGTAGAGTCGAGTGCAGTGAATGAGGAATAGCCCGCCGGATAAATAGAGCACCGAGGGGTTGTCGCGCGCAACGGCATCGCTAATAGCAAACGCAAAAAACAGCACGAGGCTGAGCCGATCGACTATTTTCCAGTTTTTAAGTCTGACGTTATAACCCACACCGCGCTCGATAAAAGGTGGGAACACACGGCGGGCGAAAGTAAAAATCAAACCCAACACAAAATAAAGGCCCAGCGCCAAGCCAAGGCGGCCGCCATCTTGCAGCCAGTACAATACGCCGAAGTAATACGCCAGATTCGCGAAAGCGAGCAAAAACAGTTTTGAAATGACACCAATCTGCCGCCATTGCTTGACTTTAATAACCGGCGTTAAGACATTGTATATGAGAGCGCTGATAAACAGGGCTTCGCACACCAGTCCCATATAGAACCAGCTAATGCCAGGAATAAAGAACACGACGCGGGGAATCAGCCAGAGAAGCCACATGAGCAATAGCGGCCTTCCCGCCAGCAGGGGCATGCCGGTCCAGTTGCTAACTGCGGTGAGTAAAAAGCCCGTGATAACCGCCAGCGCATAACCGAATAGCATTTCATGCGCATGCCAGTACATTACTGGCACATGCTGGACGGGAACGGTCACGCCGTAACTGTACGACATTACCCATAGTGCAACAGTGAACACCGCATAGATTGCAGCACTGAGGAAAAACAGGCGAAAGCTTGCTTCTAAAACAGGAACGGGGGGCTGCCCGTTCTTTACAATTTTTGCGTGCACGGGGTTTTCGCACCGCGTTGAAAGTTTGTAGGGATTACTATAGCAGACGCGTGGGCTTGAAAGTACGAGTTGGAATCGGTTCGATTTCGGGGCTTTGATGACCGGGTTAGCAAATTCAAATGCGTTCGTGAGTTGGCACAACAAGTACTGGCACCTTGGAATGCTTTATCACGCTACTGCTTGTGCTACCTAGCAGCAATTGCTTCGCCATGCCTTTACCGTGCGAACCCAGCACGATGATATTGGCTTGCAATTGTTCGGCTTCCTTTAAAATAGTATCCGCGGTTGCGCCTTGCACCAATAGTGCCGTTGCATCGAGCCCAGCGTCTCGTAACTGCGCCGAGAACGCCTGTATTTGCGCGTGCTCTGCATGATATTTTTTCGCAACGGCATCGCGCACGGTTTGTGGCCCAACGTCGTAGCCTACGAAGTCCGGATCGGACGGCGCAACATGGAGCAACCAGATTTTTGCCGAGTAGGCTTGGGCCAACGATTGACCTTGCGCAATGATTGTGTCAGATGAGGAGGAAAGGTCAACACCAAGCAATATGTTCATACACCACAAGGCCCTACACAACCGAAAACTCAAATGATGCAACTAGTTTACTCGTTAAGCCCAGAATATTCACCCTGCAAGGCCTCGCTGGTATTGTCGAGAAAAACCAAAGATTTCAAGACGGTATTTTTATTAAAATTGACGGGGTAAATATCGGGTTTTCTTCACAACATAGTATAGAGATTAAGTGAGTGCTTTTTGACAGCAATCAATTTTTCGCCACTAAAAGGGCACATCTTCGGCAAAGTAGAAGATTGCGAGGGCCCTTTAACGGAATCATCGTGAGGGCAACAATTGTATGAATGTTGAAGAGATCTTGGATGCCAGTTATATGCGCGTCCTGGGTAGCGAAAATATTTGAGCGTTTAATCGCTACGGTGCTTTTCGTTACCGCCAGGTCGGCGTGCCCAAGCCGCGCAAGATGGACGCATTTGCGATCTTATTCCTTAAATGAATACAGCGGCTGAATCCAGAAATGAAAATCAC
The DNA here is from genome assembly GCA_051008535.1 of Pseudomonadales bacterium. Classification (GTDB taxonomy): domain Bacteria; phylum Pseudomonadota; class Gammaproteobacteria; order Pseudomonadales; family JAUIET01; genus JBBKXJ01. The sequence continues at coordinate 2,826 of JBPCXM010000487.1, forward strand.
ATCCTTCGAATTCTTCGCGCAGTTCACGCAAAAAAGGCTCCGCGCGGGCGCCCGTCAACTGAATTTGAAATTGCAGCCGGCGTTGCCGGCCACTGACCTGCTCGGCTGTACTAAGGTGGTCATGGCGCGAACTGTGGCCAAATACTGGCATGCTGGTAAAGCCGGTTTGGTGGTCGCTCGCCAACAACCAGTCAGTCATTGGTTCTTCCAGGCTTGGCGCCGTCGTAATCACGACCAGTGCCTGCTCGAATTCGTTCATGCGCTTTGATCTCCTGCTTGCCCAAAACGCCGATACAAGATCGGCAATAGTATGAGGGTGAGCGCCGTCGCAGTAATCAGCCCGCCGATCACGACGATGGCCAATGGTCGCTGGATCTCGGAACCCGGGCCGGTAGCGAATAGCAGCGGCAGTAAACCGAAGGCGGCGATGCTTGCCGTCATAAGCACCGGCCGCAAGCGACGCTTTGCCCCTTCCACCACCAGTGCTTCCAGACTGAGCCCACGCTCGTAGAGCTGGTTAAAGTATGTCACCATCACTACGCCATTCAGTACGGCGATGCCCAGCAGAGCGATAAATCCCACCGATGCGGGCACCGAGAGATATTCGCCGGACAGCCATAACGCGAACACCCCGCCGATCATTGCGAAAGGAATATTGGTTAGCACCAGCAGCGCCTGGCGTACCGAACCGAAGGTGGAAAACAATAGCAGGAAAATCAGCCCGATTGCGATAGGCACCACGATAGACAGCCTTGCCGCGGCGCGTTGTTGGTTTTCAAATTGCCCACCCCATTGCACATAGTAGCCGCTGGGCAGGTCGACGGCTTCGGCAACGGCCTGTTTCGCTTCCTCGACGAAACTGACCAGGTCGCGCTCCGCAACATTGCTGCGCACCACGGTAAAACGTTGGCCGCGCTCGCGGGCGACCGACACAACCCCTTCTACCCGTTCGATTGTAGCGACCGTACTGAGTGGCACTTGCGCGCCGTTTCCCAGCGTAATCGGTAGGTTGCGCAGAACCTGCGGTGAATTGCGCACGGCGGGCCCGGCACGCAGCAACAAGGGCGTGCGCCGTTCGCCTTCCTGCACAATGCCGAGCCGCAAGCCTTCAATTTGGGCGCGGAGAATTCGTTGCAAGTCGTCGCTCGCCAGCCCTAAGCGCCCCGCCGCGGTCTTGTCGATGCGTAGCGCAAAATACTGCACACCTTCGTTTTGGCTAGCAAACACGTCTTCGCTGCCTTTGGTGGCACGCAGCACCGCGGCAATTTGATCGGCTTTTTCGCTCAGCAAGGCCATGTCGGAGCCAAACAGCTTGGCCGCAACGTCGCCGCGCACACCGGTGAGCATTTCCGACACGCGCATCTCGATCGGCTGGGTGAAGCCATAGGCAATACCGGGGAACTGGTCAAGTACTTGTCGAATGGCATCGACAAGCTCGCTCTTGCTATCCATACGCCATTCATCAATGGGCTTGAGGACCATAAACACATCGCTCTCATTCAACCCCATAGGGTCCATGCCGATTTCGTCGGAGCCAACGCGGGCGACGATACGAGTTACCTCAGGAACCTGCTCCAAAATTGCACGCTGTACGCGCAGGTCGAGATCGACCGACTTATCCAGCGTAATCGAGGGTAGCTTCTCTAACTGCACGATAATGTCGCCCTCATCCATGGTGGGCATAAATGTTTTGCCAATAAAAAGATACACCACCGCTGCCATCGCCAGGACGGCCAATGCGGCAGCCACGACCCGCCGCGAATGCTGCAAGCACCAAAGTAAGGCGGGCTCGTACAGGGCGCTGAGCTTGTTGGGTAGCCACGGCGCTTCATGCGCGACCCGCTGTAACAGAAATGACGCTAACACGGGAATGACCGTAAGTGACAAAAGCAAGGAAGCAGCGAGTGCAAACACTATGGTTAGCGCCACCGGCGTAAATAATTTACCCTCAAGGCCTTGCAGGGTCAGCAAGGGAAGAAACACGATGATTATAATGCTGATGCCGGAGGTAACCGGCACCGACACCTCTTTTACCGCGCGATAGATTAGGTGCAGGCGCGGTAAGCGGCGACTCTTTTCAGCATGGCTAAGGTAGCTTGTAATGTTCTCCACCACAACCACAGCCGCGTCCACCAGCATACCGATGGCGATGGCGAGACCGCCAAGGCTCATTAGGTTGGCCGACATTTCAAATTGCCGCATCAAAATAAACGTGGCCAGAGCAGCGAGCGGAAGCACCAGTGCGACCGTTAACGCGGCGCGTACATTGCCGAGAAATAGAAACAGTAGTATCACCACCAGTACGGTAGCCTCCGCCAGGGCCTTGGCGACGGTTGCAATGGCGCGCTGTACCAGATTGCCGCGGTCGTAGAACACCTTGATCGTAATGCCTTCGGGCAACGCCGTTGCAATTTCGGTGATTTTTGCGCGCACACCTTCGACCACTCGCTGCGCATTGGCGCCGCGCAAGCCCAGCACCAAACCTTCGACCGCTTCGCTGTCGCCGTTCTGGCTGACCGCGCCATAGCGCGTGATGGCGCCAACTTTAACTTCGGCGACGTCGGCCACCGTGATGGGCATACCCTTGCGATTGGCGACGACGATGCGACGCACATCGTCCAGTGTTTTGATCTGGCCTTCGGAGCGCACCAGCAGTGCTTCTTCCCCCTCATTCATCCGCCCGGCACCATCGTTGCGGTTGTTGGCGCTGATAGCCTGCTCCAATTGCAAAGCATCGACGCCACGCCCCGCCAACCGCTGCGGGTCGGGAACAATTTCAAAACTGCGCGTGTGACCGCCGAGGGAGTTGACGTCGGCGACTCCCGGCACGGTGCGCAAGGCCGGGCGGATGACCCAGTCCAACAATGTACGCCGCTCCATTAGCGATAGATCGCCCTCGACTGTAAACATATACATTTCGCCCAATGGCGTGGTCATCGGCGCCATGCCGCCTTCAACATCGGTCGGCAGTTTGTCCCACGCGGCGCTTAAGCGTTCGGCCACCTGTTGGCGGGCCCAATAAATATCGGTACCTTCGGCGAAATCAACGGTGATATCGGTCAGGGCATACTTCGCCACCGAGCGCAGCATGGTCTGCTTGGGTATGCCGAGCAGTTCGACCTCGATTGGCGCCGTGATGCGAGCTTCGACCTCTTCGGGCGTCATGCCTGGCGCTTTGACAATAATCTTGACCTGCGTGGGCGAGACATCCGGAAAGGCGTCAATTGGCAAGCCACGAAACGCGAAGTAGCCTCCTGCCGCCAGCAATACCGCAAACAGCGAAACCAGTAGGCGCTGTGTGAGGGCAAATTGAATGAGGCTCGCCATCAATGCTTCTCGGCCTTGCTACTGAGCCACAAGGCTTTCAACGCCGCCAGACCGCTAACCGCAATCGAATCCTGCGCTTTAAGTGCACCAGCAACATAAGTCAACTGATTGTCCTCGCCAAACGTTTCCACGGTCCGCACTTCGAAACCGTCACCGCTGCGCACGAATACGAAACACAAACCCCCACTGTGTATCAGGGCGCGGCTGGGCACGGTCAACACGGTTTCGCTGCCGGTGGCTTGCTTTGCGCTGAGAATTTTCACCGATGCGAATTGACCGGGACGCAATTTATGGCCGGGCTTTGTCAGCGCCGCACGCACTATGACGCTCTGCGTATCGGGGTCCACCTGGCGGCCGAGCAAGATCACTTCAGCGGGTTGGTCGACGGCACAATCGGCAACCGAAACTTTCATACCCGGTTCGATCGCGTCGATTCGCTCTTGCGCTACCTGAATCTCCAGCCATAACTTGTCAAGGTCGGCCACCCGAAACAGCGGCTCCATCGAGTCGACCCGCTGGCCGCTATGGGCGACTTGTTTCAATACAACACCGTCGATAGGTGAGCGGATCAGCATAGAGTCTTGCAGTTGACGAGTTACGCCTAGCTCCTTTATGGCGTCTTCGTTCATACCAGCTATTGCTAACAGGCGCTGGCTCTGCGCTACTCGGGTCGCCGCTTCGTTGGCAGAACTTTGTGTTTCCTGCAAGCGACGCTTGGCAATAATCCCTTCGTCAAACATTTGCTGGTCGCGTGCGAGCTGCGACTGCGCCAGCTTGTTAGTGCTCGCGGACTCCAGATACTCGCTTTGCAGTGTCATAAAACCTGCGCTCTGCACCTCCGCCAACACCTGGCCCTGCTCGACGCTATCACCGCTAGCGACAAGCAAGCGCGCAACCAAACCCGACTGCGGCGCACTGACGACGAATTCACTGGCCGGCGGCACGACAACGCGGGCGCTGGCCGAAGCGGCGCTAAGCCTCCGTGCCGTTTTTGGTGTCGTCAATTCAATACCGAGCTTGTCAATTTCAGCGGCACTTAGGGGCAGTTTATCGCCGCCGAAGGTGGCCACGGAAAATAAACACGCGCCTACGATTGCTGCTATTGACCCAACGGTTAAGATCGTCGGGGCAATAGTGCTACGCGCGGATGTGTCGCCGTGGCCGCTAGCCCGTGCGAGCACAGGAAATACCAGGGTTTTCGCGCAATTCCGCCAGTATTTCATAAGCGTGCAACAAGCAAGGCAGGGAGGCCTTGTCTGTTGCCTGGTTAAGAGCCGAGTCCGTCTCCTGGTCGTTCTCCGCTGGCTTGATTGTACAAAGCGATATTTCGCTTCACTTCTATTGCCAGGCTTGATGCTTTGCGCGTGGCCGATGCTGCGTTGTCTTGCAGTTTGAGCAAGTCCAGCAAATTCAGCTCACCTTTCTGGAACGCGGTGTCACCCATGACGAGATGTAGTTGTGCGATCTCCGCGCGCGCCGTCGCCAGCTTGAGCGCCGATTCGGCAACGTGCAGACCGTGTTCCGCCTCGTGCAATTGTATTTGCAGTTCGCGCCGTTGTCGGTCGCGTTGAGCGGTGGCCGTGGCAACGGCGCGGTCAGCAGCGGCTATTTCGGTACCGCGGTGCGCCCCACCGCCGAACGGGATCCGTAGCGTAACGCCGATGCTGTTTTCGACGACGACATCATTGGCCGAGCGTTCGCGCCGTGGCCCGGCAAGCAGGCTGGGATTGTCTTTTGCGGCGCGCGCCGTATAACGGCGCGCCGCTCGTGCGCGACCCAGCTCGGCTTCGGCGAAGGCCAGCAGCGGGTGCTGTTCGTCGAGTACCTCTTTGCTGCTTAATGATTCTTCGAATTCCTCGGGGTATCTTATAATGCCAGTTAAACTGCGATATGTCCGTTGGGCGTCGACTTGCGCCGCCTCGGCCTCAAGCAAGGCAGTTTCTTTTTCCAGCACCGTCGATTGCGCCAGCAAGAGATCAGCGCGGGCCACGTCGCCCAGTTGGTAACGCCTTTCGACGGTGGAGCTCAGGCGCCTGGCAATTTCTAGTGATTGTTTCGCAAGGCGTGCGTCGTTATCGGTCAGCGCCATTTCCCACAATACACCCCGCAGTTTACCAGCAACCTCCCAACGCAGCGCATCTTGCGCAAAAGAGGCTTCACTGGCGAAGGCTTTACCCAGTTTCTTTGTAGCCGAGCGCTCACCCCAGCGCCAAAGTGGTAGCTCGATGCTGGATTCAAATTCTTCCAGACCATTATCGTCACTGTATTCATCGGTCTGGTAATGCAATGACAAGGCCGGGCTGCCAGCAATCCAGCTACGGCCACGCTTGTTCCAGGCGCCGGCTTCTTTTGCCCGTGCGTCGAGTTCAACGATTAAGGGGTAGCGCTCAACGGCAGCTTGCAAAACAGTCACCAGCGTAAGGTCCGCATCGGCGCCAACATCAATGTGATGGTGATCACCCTTGCGCTCAGTTTCGCGCAACGGCGTATCAGCCCCCCAGGCCATGTTAATCGTCGCAACGGTTGCCAGCGCAATCGCAGTTCTCACACATTGCCTCATTTTGTTGCTAACGTCGTAGCAGCCATAGCTAAACTAAGCGAATTTCGCATTCTGTGTTCCTCGGGGTTGTGCTTATTTAAATGTAGAATCGAACTCCATTATCGACGCCTATGCATACATTGCCATTCGCGGTTATACGTAGACGCCTGCATATTGCATGGAGTTTTCACTAACTTTGTTTGCATCATCGCACTGTGTTTGTCATAAAAATGTCAACGCGGCGTAAACAGTTCGTTAGCGAAATGTGCATGGTGACAAATTAGTGACATTTCTTTCACTGTATTGCGACACTTCTCGCACCATACTGGAGTAGAGTCATTTTGAAAGCACGACACTCTACCCTGCTCTCTGTAATGCTAAAATGGGGGTCGTCTAGCCGCAGGACGGCATAACATGCGCATTCTTGTTGTCGAAGATCATTCTGACATCGCTGAAAATATCGGCGACTACCTTGAACCAAAAGTCCATGTGCTGGATTTCGCCGCCGATGGTGTTACCGGATTGCACCTCGCGCTGACCCAAAGTTACGACGTTATTATTCTTGACCTGATGTTACCCGCCATGGACGACAATGTCGCAGTGATATCTACGTGTTGAAGTTATTCGTCACGCAAATCTCCCACGTCCATCAGTACACGACGGGTAACAGCTGGACCAATCACCTCAAAGATCACCGTGGAACCGAGCACTATGGGCAAGATGACTTCCGCAACCTCGGGAAAGCGCTGAGCAGCAATAAGCGCCATGCCAATGGCTACGCCTGCCTGAGGCAATAGAGCCAACCCGATCCGTCGGCGGGTGCCAGCCTCTGTACCGACGAGCAGACCGCCAAGATATGCGCCGAGACTCAGCCCCACAGCACGCAGCACGATGTAAGCCACCCCTAGTAAGCCAACGTTGGTCAGCGCCCCAATCTGCAACTCCGCGCCGGCCAGAAGAAAGAATAGTATTAAGAACGGCCACTCGATACCCTCGATAGCATGAAACGGTCGGTCGTGATGGTGCGCCAAGTTCGCGACCACCGCACCCAGTACCATCGCCGCTAGAATATACGAGACATGTGCCAAGACCGCTAGCCCGGCACAAAGCAGGACCGCACCTAGAGCTTCCGCCTGCGTGGGCTCACCGGGACGGATTCGGCCGGTGAGATACGCCATTGGCACACCGAGCACCACACCTAATAGTACTGCACCACCGACTTCCCAGGCACCGGTCGCTAGCACATGGCCAGCGCCACCTTGCCCGTTCAGCGCTTGAGCTGTCGCGAGCAGCACGCTGAATATTATCAGACCCCAGGCATCGTCGATCGCCACGATTCCCAGCAGACTATCGGTAAACCGACCTTCTGCATGGTACTCGTGTACTACGTCGACGGTAGTCGCTGGAGCGGTGGCCGGCGCAATCCCGGCCAGCAGGAGCGCAGCCTCTATTGGCGCACCGAACAGTGCGAGAACGCCGAACACGAGTAACGCTGTGACGACTACTTCACCGGCGGACATACCAAGCACAGATCGGCCCAACTCACGGAGCTGTCGACGGGTTAGTCTCTGCCCCAACAAAAATCCTACCATCGCCAGCGCGATGTTGGCTAGCACCGGGAACCAGTTGCGCGTGAATTCGGGCAACAGGTCGAGAACCGATGGCCCGATCAAAAAACCGGCTAACAGTAGCACTGTCACGCGTGGCAGTGGTGTATTGCGACCGAGCAAATCGGCTAGCAGTCCGATGAGAAAAATGCCGCCAAAGGTGATTAGGATCGCGGCAATGAAGTGTGTGTCATTCACACGGGTTCACCTCATTGTCGACGCAAAAGATACAAGCCAGGTGCTTCCGGAACATCACAACGAATTGACAACATTCGCCTGCTTAACCTGTACGGTTGCCGCAAGATTGGCAAGCTTGGGATTGTCAACCGCTTGCATTGAGCTCACTGGGTCACCAACAAGCCACTTCCGAACCACCCTCGCCGTTGTCGCGCACGATGCCGTTACAGGACAGCATCGTGCCGATTTTGTCTTCAACTTGCAGTGCCTCATACGCTAATGCCGGATTGCGCGCTCCCAGGATGGTGTACGTGGGAAACTCAACGCCGAGTTTCGACTTGAGGGTGGCCTGAAGATCAATCGTTGTGAGAACGTCAAATACCTCGGTCTTTAGTTGAGCGACGACTTTATCCCCA
>JBPCXM010000488.1:0-4565 GCA_051008535.1 Pseudomonadales bacterium
CTCTTGCGCGGCAGGCAGCCGCGCTTCAGCAAAACCGTTAGTTCAAAGTAGTTTTTCCGCCTAAAGAACACGCCGCGCTGGTTCGATGACAAAGACGCGGTCAATCAACGTAACTCGGAGAGAAACAGCGATCATGAGCAATCCAAAACTACGCCTCGGCCTGATGGGCTTTGGCCATATCGGCAGGCAGGTTTATCACCTCGCGACTGAAAGTGAAGATATTGAAATCGTCGCGGTTTCCGATATCGGCAAACCGGAAATTCTGCACTACCTGCTAGACAGCGACTCCATCGACGGAATAGAAAATACGCTGCAGGGAAACTACCTTGTCAATAGCAAGTTTGAAACCCGTATGATGCAAACCGACCGGCCAGAGGAAGTGCCTTGGGACATTTTTAATCTCGATGCGGTGATTGATGCAACGGGAAAATTCGAGTCGCGTGCCGATATGGAAGCGCACTTGGGAAACGGCGCGCAGCGAGTACTGATCTCGACCCTACCGGTCGACCATATCGATCGCCTAATTATTCAAGGCATTAATGAAGACAGTGCGAGTGCCGAAGACCGCATGATTTCGGTGGGCTCGCCGACAACTACCGCTCTGGCGTTGGTATTAAAAATCCTCAGCGACAAGTTTGCGGTGGAATGCGCCAGCATGACTACCGTACACGCTTACACCAGTGACCAACCGCTACAGGATTACGCCGGTAAAGATTTTCGACGCAGCCGTTCGGCAGCGGAGAATGTTATTCCGAACACCATTGAGTCACCACAATGGGTGGAGAAGATACTACCCCAGTTCGCCGGAAAGCTTAATGGCCACGCCCTAAACGTGCCGGTGCAGAAGGGCTCACTGTTAGACCTCAACTTGGTCTTTGAGCGCGAAGATATTAGTATCGAGGCTGTTAATGAAGCTCTTCGTGAGGCGAAAAGCAACTATCCCGGGGTTGTCGACGTTGTTGAAGACCCGGTGGTTTCTTCCGACGTGATTGGTAACCGCCACTCGGTCGTATTCGATGCTCCGGGCACCATCAAAGCCGGTCGCCGAATTATTAAAACCCTGAGCTGGTACGAAAGCCTGGGACATGCTGCCCGCATGCTCGATGTTGCGCGTCAGTACGCAGCGATAGATTCAATGGGAGGTGAAAAATGCGCGTAGCAATTAACGGCTTTGGTCGCATAGGCCGTTCTGTTTTCAGAATACTCGACAAAGTGGAAGATATTGAAGTCGTTGCCATCAACGACTTGGGTGATCACGCCGCACTACGTTATTTATTGAACTACGATACTGTGATGGGTCCGTTCGGCAAAGAACTTAAACTCGAAGACGATTTTCTGGCGACTCCCGATTATCGGGTTAAGCTACTGAAAGAACGCGATCCCGAACAACTGCCGTGGAAGGAGTTCGACATAGACGTAGTCATCGAGGCGACCGGCGTATTTCGCAGCCGCGAGGCTGTTGCCAAACACCTGACAGCGGGCGCCAAGTGTGCCATTCTCACTGTGCCTGCTAAGGATGCGATCGATTACACCGTGGTGCTAGGGGTTAACGAAGACGGCTTGCGCCCCGAACACCAGATTATTTCCAACGCCAGTTGCACCACCAATTGCCTCGCACCCATGGTGAAAGTGTTAAACGATGCCTTCGGAATTGTCGAGGGGGTTATCAATACCGTGCATGCCTACACCAACGACCAGCGACTGGCTGATGTGCCGCACTCTGACTGGCGTCGCAGCCGCGCCGCCGCAGAGAATGTTATTCCAACCTCCACCGGCGCTGCCAAGGCAGTGGGGGAGGTTCTCCCCGAACTGCAGGGTAAACTCGATGGCATCGCCGCGCGCGTGCCGGTCGCGGATGGCTCTGTCGTCGACTTATTTGTTGAATTGGCCAGTAATGTTACGGTAGATGACATTCATGCGGCAGTCAGAGAAGCGGCTGCTACCAGCAGAATGCAGAGGATTTTGGAATATTCGGATAGACCCGTAGTGTCCTCGGATATTATTGGCAACTACCACTCCTCAATTTATGACGCAGCCTTTACCTCGGTGACTGGTGGCTGTTATTTGAAGGCGCTAAATTGGTACGACAATGAGTGGGGCTACTCCAATCGTGTGTGCGACCTGCTGGATATGATCAAGCGCGGCATCTAAACTAATAGAAATAAAATAATGGCGACAGCGCCTTGAAGCGTATGATCATTGCGCAGTAAGTTTTAACGCCGTTGACAGGAGTTCTCATGAGTGGATCAATTGGCCCACTACTAGCCGCCGACGAATCGTTTAACCACCAAATCGTCGATACCTTTGCTAGTGTGGCGCAATCCGACCCAGCCTGGGCCGAAAAAGTGTGCGGCATGGCGGGTGCGAGAGACGGTTCGCTGCAAATCGGTTTTGGCTTTGGCAAGTATAGCAATCGCAACGTCGTTGATGCCTACGCGGCTGTTAGTCATGGCGTGCAGCAGTGGACAGTGCGCGCCAGCCGGGCGCTGGATAGTGACCCTGAATCGGTCTCGGTCGGACCCATTCAATATGAGGTAGTCGAACCGCTGCAAGCCGTCCGCGTTCTTCTCGAAGCCAATGAGTCGCAGCCGATTGCATTCGACATTCTATTTCGTGCCATTGTGCCTTGTATGCTTGAGAATCGCGAAGACCGTCGCGACGTGCATGGCTATCGTCGTCAGACCGATCAAATCCGCTATCACCAAACGGGTAGTGCCGAAGGGTGGGTTGAGGTAGAGGGTATTCGTACCGAGGTAGCTGCCGACAGTTGGGTATCAACTCGTGATCATTCCTGGGGCATTCGCCCCTCGGTAGGCCAGCCACCAACCGATATGGAACCGGATTTACACCACGTGTTGGAAAAAACGCTAGCGATCTGGAATCCAATATTGTTCGAGCGACTCGATGGTAGCCAGTATGCTTTCCACCACTACTATCTCGCCTACGCCGGTACCGGTTTCAATTTCGACAGCGTGCAAGGCGGCGTTGAACACCCCGATGGCCGTCGCGAACTCATCGATGGCTTGCAACCTGATATCAGTTTTGACCCAAGCAACAAACGCTTGCGGCATGGCGAGTTTGTATTCACGATGGCTGATGGCAGCGAGCGACCCATGCGTTTTACAGCGCTGTCGGACACCGGAGTGCATCTCGGGGCCGGTTTGTACCATGGCTACGAGGGCCAATACAACGGTATGTGGTGCGGCCCGCTTAGCATAGAGGGTGATTATTACGAGAACTGCACCACCTCCGTCGCGGTACAAAAACTAAACCAGTTTCGTGATTGCATGATACGCGTGGAAGATCCTGTGGGTGGTGGCATTGGCTGGGGAAACTGCCAGACCTATGTTCTCGGCGCCTGGCCGGACTTTGGTTTAACTGGCGAGGAACCACGCTTATAGTGTTTAGTATTCCGCTACCAATGAAAATTTCCTAAACTCGCCTCATGTATCTAACTGGAGCATTTTTGTCATGCCAGCATTCGATGGGAAAACTGCTTTTATTTCAGCCGGTGCAACCGGTATAGGACTCGCGTGCGCGCAAGCACTGATTGACGGAGGCGCCAAAGTCGTGCTCTGCGCGCGCCGCGAAGATACCTTGCAAGAGGCTGTTGCTGGCCTCGGCGCTAACGCTAGTTACGTGGTATGTGACGTTGCCGACGAACAATCGGTTGAACAAGCGATTGCCGCGACCGTTGAGCGTCTAGGAGGCTTAGACTACGCGGTCAATGCCGCCGGCACCGGTGTGGCTGCGCCTTTTATCGACCTGCCAACCGAGCAGTTTGACGCTTGTATTAAAACCAACGTCTACGGTACTTTCTATTGTATGCGTGCACAGGCCAAGGCGATGCGAGATGGGGGAGGGGGTAGCATTGTCAATATTGGCTCGTTGGCGGGTACAGTCACGCATCCATGGATGAGTGGTTACTGCGCCTCCAAGGCGGGCATCAATATGCTGAGCAAATGTGCGGCCGACGAGCTGGGCGAGTTGAATATCAGAGTCAATGTGGTGGAACCCGGCGGAGTGCAAACGCCGATGGCGGAAATGCTGTTCTCCACGGAAGAGTCGAGCAATGAGTACCTGCAAAACATGCCGTTGAACCGGATTGGCAAGCCCACAGATATTTCTGCTTTGGTTGCATTTTTATTATCCGACGAAGCCAGTTGGATTACCGGCCAGGTGATAGGCGCCGATGGTGGACATAATCTACGCCGTGGACCGCACCTCGAGAAGTTGTTCAAATCGTTTGGGCTTTAGTGCTGCCCGAATATCTCAGTGAATGGCGCTGTCATATCGGCACGCCTCACTCAAATGTAAATATTTAACACATTACCTGTGCAGCGCCAGGCGTTCTGGTTTTCTGAACACAAGAGGTTTATGCTTCGCGTCATAATTTTGACGGATCAACAAGGGGGCATATTGTGAAACTTCTAATAATCAAAGCCATAACAGCAATTATGTTGTTTGGCGTATTGGCGCCGGCGGGAGCAAACCACAATAACACGATTATCCCGCGTGTTATGTCGCAGAACCTGTACGTCGGTGCCGACCTGGGCCGGCTGCTG
>JBPCXM010000489.1:0-11318 GCA_051008535.1 Pseudomonadales bacterium
GATTCGGTTTATCGCCATGAAGACTTTGAATTTGCCGCTGCCCATGTCATGAGCCCACCGTTTCGGCCCAAAGAGCATCAGGAGGCACTGTGGCGCGGGTTGCAGTCGGGCAATCTGCAGACGACCGCTACCGACCACTGCTGTTTCTGTGCCGAGCAGAAGGCTGCTGGCAAGGATGACTTTCGCCTGACGCCTAACGGTACTGCAGGTATAGAGAACCGTATGGAAGTGCTATGGCACCATGGGGTCAGTACCGGACGACTGACCATGAACGAGTTTGTGCGGGTCACGTCCACTAGTGCGGCGCAGATATTCAATATTTACCCGCGCAAAGGTAGCCTTACAGTGGGCGCAGACGCAGACATCGTGGTATGGGACCCTGCTGCGACCAAGACTATCTCTGCTAAGACCCATCATCAGAACATTGACTTCAATATCTTTGAGGGTATGACTGTCACCGGTTGTGCCTCACGTACCATTAGCCAGGGCAAGGTAGTTTTCGCCGACGGTGAATTAAAGGTCGAGAGAGGTGCTGGTCGCTATATTGAACGGCCACCTTATGCGCCGTTTTACGATGCTATTCAGAAGCAGGTTGAGCTTGCTAGGCCGCAGTCGGTCAAGCGGTAAGTTCAAGTACCGGGCTAAACCGAGGAAAACATTCCAGGACACGCCGTAGATACGTCCGTGTCCTGGAATGTTTTCCTCGATTCAGCCCTCCGCAGTTACGGCAAAAAATACCAAACACAAGTAGAGAATTTTATGCTCGACTTGATTGTCCGCAATGCAAACCTCCCCGATGGCACTAGGGCCGCTGATATTGCCGTCGTTGATGGGCGCATCAAGGAAGTAGCCTCCACTATTAAAGCTGAGGCTGCAAAGGAAATTGATGCCGGCGGGTATCTGGTATCTCCTCCTTTCGTAGACAGCCACTTTCATATGGACTCAGCACTCAGCCTGGGTCAACCCCGGCTTAACAAGAGCGGCACATTACTGGAAGGCATTTCCCTGTGGGGAGAGCTGAAACCGACGCTAACGGTGAGTGCTATTAAAAAAAGAGCACTTGAGGCATGTCAGTGGGCTATCGCTCGCGGCACGTTACATATTCGTAGCCATGTGGACATATGCGATGATCGCTTGCTCGCGGTAGAGGCTTTGCTCGAGGTTCAGCAGGAAATCAAACCCTATTTGGATTTACAACTAGTCGCCTTTCCTCAAGACGGCTTTCTTCGTTACCCGCGCTCGCGGGAGAACTTGCTTAAGGCAATGGACATGGGAGTGGATGTTGTTGGGGGTATTCCACATTTTGAACGATCGATGGCGGAAGGGGCTGCTTCAATCAAAGAGTTGTGCGAAATTGCTGCCGAACGCGGCTTGATGGTGGATATGCATTGTGATGAAACGGATGATCCAATGTCACGCCATATTGAAACGCTAGTATATGAAACGCAGCGGCTAAGTCTGCAGGGAAGAGTTGCTGGCTCACATTTGACGTCAATGCATTCGATGGATAACTACTATGTGAGCAAACTTATACCGCTGATAAATGAGGCAGGCGTTCATGCCATCGCAAACCCGCTGATTAATATCACCCTTCAAGGTCGCCATGATAGCTACCCGAAACGTAGGGGCATGACACGTGTGAAAGAGCTGTTAGAAGCAGGTGTTAATGTGGCATTTGGACATGACTGCGTCATGGACCCGTGGTATAGCCTGGGTTCGCACGACATGTTGGAAGTTGCGCATATGGGTTTGCACGTTGGTCAGTTAACCGGTATCGATCAGATGACTCAGGCCTTTGCCGCCGTTACCAGCAATGCAGCGCAGGCGCTAGCACTTGAAGGTTATGGTATAGAGCCCGGCTGCTATGCAGATTTGGTGGTCCTTCAGGCAAGGAACCCAATTGAGGCGCTGCGGCTACGGCCGGCGCGGCTTTATGTTCTTCGCCGGGGTAAGGTGATTGCGGAAACACCACCCGTTTATAGTCATGTAAAAATTGAAAAGCTTGACGGCCAAATCGATTTTTGTCGTGCTGTTGGCTAGATCTGAATTACTGGCCACAAAGACTATTTAGTATATTGCTACCGCGTAATTAATGAGGACTAACAATGTCCGAGAACAATGCTGAAAACTATGCCGCAGCGCACGACGACTATTCTTTGAGCCCAGTGCCTGACACGGCTCGCCGAGGATTGATCGCTATGTCGGCGGTCATGCTGGGCTTCACATTTTTCGCGGCCAGTATGTGGACGGGTGGCACCTTGGGGCAAGGGTTTAAGCTATGGCCTGATCTTGTCATAGTCGTTCTTGCGGGAAATCTTATTCTTGGCTTGTACGGCGCTCTTTTAGGCTACGCCGCCGCGAAAACGAATGTTTCTACCCACATTTTGGCACGTTATTCGTTTGGACGAATCGGCTCAAAGTTGCCATCGTTTATGTTGGCGCTGACACAGATCGGATGGTTCGGTGTGGGCGTGGCGATGTTTGCCTACCCGGTCAATAAGTTTACCGATATTCCTATGCCCCTGCTTATCCTGGTCGGCGGCGCGGCAATGACCTATACGGTCGTCGTTGGCTTTAAAGCTATTGAATGGCTGAGCATGATCGCAGTGCCTGCGATATTAATCCTCGGCTTCATGTCAATGGGTAAAGCCATAGTCGACACCGAAGGCGGGCTGCAGGCGTTACTGGCCATCGCACCAAAAGAGCAGTTAACTTTTGCCGTGGGTATTGCACTGGCAGTTGGTTCGTTCATCAGCGGGGCGACGTTAACCCCCGACTTTGTGCGCTACGCAAAAACCAAAAAAATTGGAGTGGCGGCTACGATCATTGGATTTACCTTCGGCAATAGTTTGATGTTCCTGTTCGGCGCCATGGGCTCTGCCGCAACCGGTTTTGCTGATACAGCTGAGGTGCTAGCCGCGCAAAGCTTGTTGGGTGCGGGGATCATTTTGCTGGTTCTAAACATATGGACGACGAATGACAATGCTTTATACGCTTCAGGTTTGGGTCTAGCGAACATAACCGGATTGAAGCGCGTGCACCTGGTGGTCGTCGCCGGTGTTGTCGGTACAGTTTTGGCCGACTTCTTATACAATAATTTTGTCGACTGGCTGGTATTTTTGAGCGTCTCGTTGCCACCAATTGGAGGTATTATTATCAGCCATTTTTACCTCTGTGCTGGAGGGCATTATCCTGCCCCCAGCGACTACAATTTTAAGGAAATCAATTGGGCCGCACTTATGGCGTGGTGTTTGGCCATCGGCGTTTCAATTATTTCTCCTGAAGATGGGCCATTCAGCATCGCACCGCTGAATGCTATTATTGCAGCGATCGTTGTCTATTCGGTTGCACACAAGATTATGTCTTCGAATGAAGAAGTGATAACTGCCAGCTAAAGAAACCTTGGGTTTCAATACACGAGTAGGAGGTGAGTCATGGAATTTGGAATTACGTTTAAAGGTGTTGTAGAACCGGACCGTGCCCGTAAGTTGGTGAAGCAGGCAGAGCAAGCAGGCTTTGCCTACTGCTGGTTTTACGACTCTCACATATTATGGCGTGAGTGTTACCCGGCCATGGCAATGTGTATGGAACACACCGAGACCTTGCGCTTTGGACCGTGCGTCAGCAACCCCAATACACGCGATTGGTCGCTGGCTGCCAGCTTATGGGGAAGCCTGGCGCTGCAAAGCAAGGGTCGTTTAGACGTTGGCTTGGGCCGTGGTGATAGCGCAGTACGCGTGATGGGTAAAAAACCAGCGAGTCTAGACCGCCTCGCCGAATTCACGCACAAAGTTAAGGCTATGATACGTGGCGAAGAAGTTATGTACGGCGACTGCCCTAACCCGGTGCAATTTCCCTGGTCGGAGGGGTACGAACTGCCGGTATGGATCGCCGCGTACGGCCCCAAAGCATTGAAAACCGCCGGCGAGGTGGGCGATGGGCTTATCCTGCAAATTGCAGAGCCGTCAATATGTAAATGGCTGAGTGAACAAGCCGTAGCTGCGGGAGAGGCCGCCGGACGAGATATGGGGGAATTTAGAGTGCAAGCCGCGGCACCCGCTTACTTCGGCACAAATGCCGCAGACTGTATCGAGGCAGTAAAATGGTTTCCTGCAATGGTGGGCAATCACGTCGCGGATATCGTTGAGAAGTATGGAACCGACAACCCCGATATACCGGCCAGCCTGACATCCTATATCAAGAATCGAAAAGGCTACGATTATTCTAAACATGGGCAGAGCGACAATCCGTTTCTAGAGTTCATTACTCCTGATGTTGTCGAGAGCTTCTGTGTCTTGGGTACGGCGGACGATCATATCAACAAGATCAAACAACTAGAGAGCGTTGGCGTTACCCAATATAACATCTACCTGGACAATGGTGACGAAGAAAATATCATCGCCGAGTATGGGAGTACCGTTATTCCTGCGTTCAATGGGTGATTTGTAGTTCGGGCGTTCCCTACGAGATGATCGCGAAATACTCCATGCTCGCCGTCTATTTCGGCGTCTTGATTTCGTTGAGTTATGTTGCATCCAAACGCGTTAGCAATCTCAAGGATTATTTCACCGGTGGCAAAAATCTTGGCTTTTGGGTCGCAGCTTTTTCAACCCAGGCAACAGGGGAAAGCGCGTGGCTATTGTTGGGTTTGACGGGCATGGGTGCGATGATAGGCGTTACTGCCTATTGGGTTGTTATTGGTGAGGTCATCGGTGTCGCTATCGCATGGTTTGTGATGGCAAAGCGCTTCAAAGGCTTAACTGATCAATATGACAGCCTAACCATGACCGATTTCCTGGAGAGCCGTTTTCGGGCGAAGAGTCATCTCTTGCGATTTGTGGCCTCCATTTCCCTTACCATCTTCGTGCTCATTTATATCAGTGCCCAGATAGACGCGACGGGCTCTGCCTTCGAGCGCTTTCTAGGATGGGACTATCATACTGGGGCTATCGTTGGTTTTGTGATCGTTGTCGTTTACTGCGTCATGGGTGGTTTTTTGGCGGTCGCGTGGACCGATATGTTTCAGGGCACGATGATGCTGTCTTGCCTTGTGCTTTTGCCGATAACTGCATACTTCATGCTCAGTGGCGAAGATAATATCCTTCGCGACCTGAACGCGATTGACCCCACTCTTACCAGTCTTTGGGGCGGCCATGACCACACGCTTATGGGGGTGATGATTATACTCGGTATGCTGTCGATCGGTCTCGGCTACATGGGCTCTCCACAAATTTTCGCCCGCTATATCGCTATTAGAGATAGCGCACAATTAGACAAAGGAAAATGGGTTGCCGTTGGCTTTACTTTTCTTGTCGGCGTATCCGCTGTAAGTATCGGCATAATTGGCCGCTATATCTTTACCAACGCCGGTGTCGATCCTGAAGGGGCGCTGGGAAACGGCGCGCAAAATGTGTTGCCCGATCTTGTTGATCATACCTTTCCGCCGTTGATTGTCGGCATTTATGCAGCGGCTGTTCTGTCGGCCATTATGTCCACCGTGTCTTCATTATTGATTTTGGCGGCCGGGGCTGTAACCCATGACGTGTATCAGAAAGTTGTTAACCCTGAACTGCACGGCGTTGATGCAGCGCGCCTATCCCGCGCCATTACCGTTGTACTGGCAGTATTGGCACTTGCACTTGCGCTAACGGTATCATTTCTATCTCCCAGCCGGACAATATTCTGGTTTGTGATATTTGGCTGGTCAGGCATTGCAGCTACTTTCTGTCCTATGGTGATCTTATCTCTTTTTTGGCGGGAATATACCTCCACAGGGGCCATAGCGTCCATGGTCGTTGGTTTTTTCTCTATTCCAATATGTAAATTTATGATGCAGAATATCGACGGAGTAGGCGCCTATTTTTCGGCCCTCGATGCGCTTCCACCTGCCTTTTTAATGTCAATGCTGGCCGGCTACCTGGTGAGCAAACTGTTGCCCGATGCGCAGCTTGCAGAAATCTATAACGAGGACGTCAATTCGATCAAATCTCTGTAAATAAGCAACAGGTAGCAAAATGTTAGATCCAAGGGCGGTTATAAGCAAAGAGGAAGCACGACTCATAGTAGAAGAGCGTGGCCTCTCACATATCAAGCTAGGCTTGTTTGATGTTGATGGCATCATGCGAGGAAAGTACGTCAGTAAAGCCAAATTCTTTTCTATTCTGAAAAACGGCCTAACGTTTTGTGATGTTGTTTTGGGTTGGGACAGTAAAGACCAGCTCTACGACAATGTGGACTACACGGGTTGGCACACGGGCTATCCGGATGCCAAGGTTCGCATTATCCCCGAAAGTTGCCGGGAAATTCCATTTGAAAACGGCATGTTGCTATTCCTGGCTGAGTTTGATGGTAACGCAGAGGCTTTGTGCCCGAGAGGGGTACTGCGTCGGGTAGTACAAAAAGCCAGGAAGATAGGATATGAGCCATTCGCCGCTTTAGAATATGAGTTTTTCCTCTTTAACGAAACTCCTCAAAGCGTTCGTGAAAAGCGTTTTGCGAATCTTGAACCGTTTACGCCTGACTGGTTCGGCTATTCTATGCTGAGAAATTCTGTGCACAGTGATCTATATCAGCAGATACTCGAACTCGCTGAACAAATGGACTTTCCTATTGAGGGCATTCATACCGAAACTGGCCCGGGCGTATTGGAAGCCGCTATTGCGGTAGACAGCGTGGAAAATGCCGCCGACAAGGGAGCGTTATTTAAAACATTTCTTAAGATCTTCGCCCAGCGGCGCAACTTGATGGCCACATTTATGGCCAAGTGGTCTGGCGACTATCCTGGCCAGAGTGGTCATATACATCTATCGTTGCAACATTCAAAAGGTGCTGGGTCCGCGTTTCATGACTCCACGCAACAACATAATATGAGCAAAATACACCGCCAATTTGTCGCAGGTGTGCAGAGGCTTATGCCTGAATTTCTGTGTATGCTAGCCCCTACTATCAATAGCTATTCGCGTATGGTACCGGGGTTTTGGGCTCCTACCTCAGCTACCTGGGGGGTTGAGAACCGCACCGCTGCCTTGCGTGTCATCCCTGGTTCAGAAAAATCCCAGCGTGTTGAAAACCGCGTGGGGGCTGCCGACGCCAATCCCTATTTGGCAGTGGCGGCGAGCCTGGGTGCGGGGCTGCTGGGGATAGTGCACGAATGGGAGCCAGCAAAGGATGTGCAGGGGAACGCCTACGAACAAGAACAACCAGACCAACTAAAATTGCCTGCTACGTTGTGGGATGCCGCGCAGAAATTCAAAACGTCAAAGTTTGCCCGTGAATTATTTGGTAATGCGTTTGTTGAGCATTACGCTGCCACCCGCGAGTGGGAGGAGCGAGAATTTCGCAAGCATATTACAGATTGGGAGCTTGAAAGGTATTTTGAGATTATCTGAGGCAAGTCCTGTTCGTTACGATGGTGACATTGCATGAATAGATTTAACGAAAACTGGAACTATCCCAGCGATATTCGCGTTGGTAGCGGTCGCATGCGCGAGTTACCTGAAGCGTGCAACAGTTTGGGAATGTCGTCTCCCTTACTGGTGACTGATCCCTTGCTAGCTGAGTTGCGCATGGTAGGCGATGCTATTGATGCTTGTCGCGGCGCTGGTTTGCGCTGTGGACAATTCACCGATGTTCAAAGTAACCCGACCGGCGCCAACGTCGAGAATGGGGTAGCCGTCTACCGGGCAGGGGGCCACGATGGTGTGATTGCATTCGGTGGTGGATCGGCACTTGATACCGGCAAGTCGATCGCGTTAATGGCAGGGCAGCAGCGCGAGCTGTGGGAATTTGAAGACATTGGCGATAATTGGATGAAGGCCAATAGTGAAGCCATAGCGCAAACTATAGCCATACCAACGACTGCGGGAACTGGCTCGGAGGTAGGCCGAGCCTCAGTTATTATAGATGAAGCCCAACAGTTGAAACGAATCATCTTTCATCCACGTATGTTGCCGAAGATAGTGATACTCGACCCTGAATTAACTGTGGGCTTGCCTGCGCCTATTACCGCAGCGACGGGTATGGATGCGCTTTCGCATAGCCTGGAAGCCTATTGCTCACCGATGTATCACCCCATGGCGGACGGAATTGCGCTGGAAGGCATCCGACTGGTTAAGGAATATCTACCAACGGCGGTTGCCGACCCACAGAACATAGAGGCGCGAACGCAAATGCTGGTGGCCTCGAGTATGGGAGCGACTGCTTTTCAAAAAGGTTTGGGCGGTATGCATGCCATCTCTCATTCACTGGGCGCCCGATATAACGCGCATCATGGCCTCCTTAATGCGATCTTGATGCCTTACGTGCTTAAGGCCAATCAAGCCGCCGTCGACACGCGCATTGCGCGCTTAAGTCGTTGTCTCGATCTAGGTTATCTCGATTTCGAGGGGTTTCTGAGCTGGGTATTGGACTTCAGAGAGCAATTAGATATACCACATACCCTCGCGGCACTCGATATTGACGAACAGCAGGCGGAAAAGATTGGCGCGATGGCCGAGCGAGACCCTTGTGCTGCGGGCAATCCTATTGCGTTCACGGCGCGGGGATATTCAGCAATCTTTAGCAGCGCCGTCAAAGGCGTTCTGTAGCGTTTCGAACTTGGAATGAATATAGGAATTTTGCAATGCGACGATGTTATGCCGCAGCTGCGGGTAAAGTTTGGAAATTACCCCGAGATGATTATCGAAATGCTTAGCAAAGTTGAGCCTGGCTGGACTTTCGATACCTATCAAGTCCACAACTCAAAGCTGCCGGTCTCCATTGATGAATGTGATGCCTACATAACGACCGGCAGTCGTCACAGCGTGAACGACGAGCATCCGTGGATGCTGCAACTTGAAGAATTTGTGCAAAGCTTAGACAGGGCAGAGAAAAAATACGTCGGAATATGTTTCGGCCACCAGCTAATGGTCAAAGCCCTGGGCGGCAATGTCGAGCGTTCCGAAAAGGGCTGGGGAATAGGTGTATCTTCAAGTCAGCTTTGTGTCAACAAGCAATGGATGTTGCCAAATAAAGGTAGTCTGAATCTAGTCGTCAGCCACCAGGACCAAGTCTGTAGCTTGCCGGAAGCGACAGAAGTGCTAGCTAGGAATGACTTTTGCCCGCGTTACATGCTGCAAAGAGGCAAGCATATGATGACGGTGCAGGGGCATCCAGAATTTACTGCCGATTATTCCCGTGCCCTTATGGATGCTAGGAAACACATTATTCCTGCCAGTCGTATCGAAGAAGGGGTCGCGAGCCTGGGCGTCGAAATTGATAGCTCCGCTATGGCGGTATGGATCGCTCATTTCATAAAAATGGCATCCGCATAAGTTTGCCATTCGTTCTGATCGTGTAGCACTAAACTTTGGGTGAAATTTCAAAAGCGGTAGTTCTCGCCGTTAGACTTCGGCAGGAGTGGGGAGCAAATTTCCACACGAAACGGGGTCGAAATCTTTATGGCTTCTTCCTTTCTTCATCCTGTTTCTGTTAGTCGAACGTTAACGCAGGTGCTTGACCAGCTGTTGGTGACTGACAATTTGCGCTATTATACTGAACTCGATATCGTCCACGTCAATGTGGATTTTGCGCGGGTGGACGACAGCGTCGCTAGCGATCATGAACAGCTGTTGAGTTGTTTTTATTTGTATGACAATGAGTATTGATTTGAAGGAGTACTGGTATGTCTGATAATGTCTGCGTAATCGACCACCCTCTTATTCAGCACAAATTGACACTCATGCGCCGCAAGAACACGTCGGCTGCGGAGTTCAGGCTCTTATTAAAAGAAATCAGTTTGCTGATGGGTTACGAGGCCACGCGTGACCTTGCCATGTCGACGAAGACCATTGAAACCCCTCTTGAGACCATGGACGCGCCAATTCTTGCCGGTAAAAAATTGTGTCTTTTTTCCATTTTGAGGGCAGGGGAGGGTTTGCTCGCTGGAATGTCGGAGCTGATACCGTCGGCCCGCATTGGTCATGTAGGGTTATATCGAGATCCAAAAACTTTAGAGGCCGTAGAATATTACTTCAAAGCACCCTCCGATCTCGAACATAGACTCAGTATTGTCGTGGATCCTATGTTGGCTACCGGTAATTCTGCTTCAGCTGCACTGCAACGGATTAAAGAAGCGGGTGCTAAAAAAATTCGCTTTATTTGCCTTCTTGCTTCTCCCTACGGCATCGACATCCTCAGAAAAGATCATCCCGATGTGCCGATCTACACTGCCACAATTGACCGGGAATTAAACGAGAAAGGCTATATTTTACCGGGCTTGGGTGATGCGGGTGATCGATTATTTGGTACACGGTGAAGTATTATCACGCGAGTTGTCTTACTGATGATCGCAAATAACTTTGCTTGATTCTATCCTGATCCCAATTGTCTTTCGTTGATAAAATTACACTTCTCGATCTTAAATCCGCTGCGCGCCGTGATGTTCTCGCCAATTTCCAGATGTTCTCCGCCGTTATCTGTATATAGCGGCCAGGCCGGGTTGCCGGCAGACACTGGCTCGCCAGTGCCGGCAAATGAACCCCAGTATTGCTGCATGGCTGTAACGGTTGCCACCGGGTCGCTGCCTGCCTGTAGGACTGGCAGGTTCCATAGATAGAATAATTCCGCGCTATGCGGCACGCCCAGTTGTGGCGCGTTGTTATCTAACACAGGAACCGTTGCACCTAACAATAGACCACCATCGATCGGCTGGGTAAACTCGTAGAAGCGCACGGTATTGCCATTGGCGATCAGCGCATCAGCAGTGGCAATGGAAGGGCAGGCAAAAATTGCATCACCAAAAAGATCGGAGAAAGCATCGCTGCAAGTGGCATAATTTGAGCAAGGGTAAAGATTCGTTGTCAGTTCTACAACATCGGTCTCGCTTACTCCTGCGAGGGTATCGCGAACTAGTTGTTGGTAACTGGCGAGCGTGTTGTCAGGGTTGTCGTTGCCCTCGGCTACCTGAAAAAGAGTGAACTCGTTTAAGTTAACACCGACAATGACGTCCACATCGTTTGGGCTGTCGGCAATGGCTTCGTGTGGCGCTGCCGCAAATACGTAGTTGTCGATAGCGGCCGCCGGGCGAAATACCTCCTGGCCTATCAAGTCGCCACCTAGTAGGTCGCCTGACTTGCCTGCGTCGTCCAACTTCTGGCGCAAGTCGATAGCACTTTGCGTGCGCGTGCAATCCAACGGTGTAGCCGAGCCTTCGCAGCCCCAGGTTTTTTTGAAAAACTCACCCTGAGTGTAACGTTCCGTCAGTGGTTGCAAAACAATAGGACCGCAGGTGCTACTCTGTAAAACTGCACGTTGAAACAAGCCGTCGCTAAGACGCGACG
>JBPCXM010000490.1:0-21281 GCA_051008535.1 Pseudomonadales bacterium
TTTTGGCGTCGCGCCCGTCTATGCGTTTCTCGCCATTCACAATACGGCGGCGTACGATAGTTTTTTCAAGGGAGCCGAACGCTCCACGTATATCGTCTTCGGAAACACCGGCTTCTTCGTTCGCCAGCTGTTCAATCGCCTGATTGCGCAATTCAGAAAGCTTACCGTAACGCTCCATCTTGTCGGTCACTCGATACGCGTCGCCGATTCCCGCCGCAAAACCCTGTTCCATCTGCTCGTTTAGTTGGCTATTTTCCGGTGCACTTTCCACCTCCCAGGCTGGCTTGCCGGCATCGGCCGCGAGTTCTTTGATGGCCTGGATTACAACCTGCATTTCCTGGTGCGCAAACAACACGGCGCCAAGCATTTGGTCTTCGGTTAATTCCTGCGCTTCAGACTCCACCATCAACACAGCATCTTCGGTGCCCGCAACCACCATGTTTAATGCAGAATTTTCCAACTCACTGTAACGTGGGTTGAGGATATAACCGCTGTCGGCGTTAAAACCTACGCGCGCGCCGCCGATCGGACCATTAAACGGTATACCTGAAACGGCCAGGGCCGCCGAGGTGCCAATCATTGCTGCAATATCGGGATCCACATCTTTGTTGGCCGACATCACCGTGCAAATCACTTGCACCTCATTTTTGTAGCCTTTGGGAAATAAGGGGCGAATCGGCCGGTCGATCAGGCGGGAAGTCAGCGTTTCTTTCTCGTTGGGGCGCCCTTCGCGTTTGAAAAAGCCGCCGGGGATTTTGCCGGCCGCATACGCTTTCTCGCCATAGTGCACACCAAGCGGAAAGAAATCCTGGCCCGGTTTAGCTTTCTTAGCACCTACTACAGTGGCTAGTACGGCGGTGTCATCGATAGTTACCAGCACGGCGCCGGTGGCCTGACGAGCGACACGGCCCGTTTCCAGCGTAACGGCCTGACTGCCGTAGTTAAATTTTTTCTGTACGGGATTCACTTGGTATTCCTCCAAAAAATAATAGCCAAAGCCGTCAGCTCCAGCGGCTGACGCGCTTTGATTGAGTACTCCTTCCATATGATATTGCCGAGTTCAGCGTTAAGTAGGGCATTACTATGCCTTCGAGAAAACGCCTCGCACTGGACCATTTTTGGACCGACTGAACTCGGCAATATCATATGGAAGGAGTACCGGTCTAGCGACGCAGACTGAGGCGTTTAATGAGAGTGGCGTAGCGATCTTTATCTTTACGCTTTAGGTAGTCGAGCAATTTACGCCGTTGGTTGACCATTCTGATCAAGCCACGACGGGAGTGATGATCTTTGACGTGATCGCTGAAGTGTCCTTGCAGCGTTTCAATATTCGCGGTCAACAATGCGACTTGCACTTCGGGCGAACCGGTATCGCCTTCGGTTCTCTTATACAGTTTGACAATTTCCGATTTCTGTTCGGCCGATAAAGCCATAGTATTTCTCC
Organism: Pseudomonadales bacterium; assembly: GCA_051008535.1. Classification (GTDB taxonomy): domain Bacteria; phylum Pseudomonadota; class Gammaproteobacteria; order Pseudomonadales; family JAUIET01; genus JBBKXJ01. The sequence goes on from JBPCXM010000490.1 coordinate 1,445, forward strand.
AATATGCGCGATCGGGCGACATGCCCATCAAAAGCCTGACCGTGCATATTTACAGTCAGGTTCGGATTAGGTTGTGGAACGAGTTACTTGTGCAGCACATCGAACCTTAAGGGGCTTCTACTGTACATCAAGTACTCAGCAAGCGCTGGGTCTTTAGATAGCCATCATCGGCAATCTGCGCTACGCCAACAAAAGCGGCGCGCAGCATAACACGAACAAGCCCGCTACTCACGTCATTTCCCAGCCAGACTTGCTGGCCATACCGCAGCGCGCGAGCTTGTGTTTCGTCCACTTCCAGCGCACGCAGATGCTTGATGCCTGCGTCCACAGGCAGCAGCAGTTTATCCAGCTGTTCGTAGTCAGCGCTGGCCGCGAGCCGCGCCAGTGTATCGAGATCTTGCATCTGCGATTGCTCGAAAGGCTCGGCTGCCGTACGGTGCAATTTGCTCACATGGGCGCCGCAACCTAGCCCCGCACCTATGTCCTCGGCCAGAGTACGAATGTAGGTGCCTTTGCTGCAGCTAACTTGCACCGTGGCGGTGGCCCGCGCGCCCGCAGTAAAGCTTTGCAATTCAATCGCATAGATCTTCACAGTGCGTGCTTTTCGCTCCACTACTTTGCCCTGTCGCGCCAATTTGTAGAGCGGCTGACCCTGGTGTTTCAGGGCCGAATACATGGGCGGCACCTGCTCAATTGAACCAACAAATTGTGCCAACGCGGCTTGCAACGTTGGTTGAGTTAGCGCGCTGGCGTCGCATTCGACTACCACCTGGCCGTCGGCATCACCGCTATCGGTACAGACACCGAAGCTAAACTCACTCAGGTAGGTTTTGTCAGCATCGAGCAGATACTGTGAAAATTTGGTCGCTTCACCAAAGCAGATGGGTAACACACCACTGGCGGCGGGATCGAGACTACCGGTGTGACCGGCCTTTGCGGCGTTAAACAGGCGTTTGACCTGTTGCAAGGCATGATTGGAGCTGATTGCCAGCGGCTTGTTCAAAACCAGAATACCGTCGACAGGCCGACGCGCGCGTTTATTCGCCATCCTGTACATCGTCACCGACGTGCTGTTGCGCGTCACGCTCGATTACGCTGTCGATAAGCTTTGTGAGTTCACTGCCACGTCGAATGCTGCTATCGAACTCAAAGCGCAGGCGGGGTGTGGTGCGCATCGCGCTCTGGCGCGCCAGTTGTGATCGCAAAAATCCTGCGGCATGATTGAGGGCTTGCATAGCAGGTTTAATTTCGACATCTGCCTGCTTGCCCGGAAAGGTCACAAACACCTTCGCATAACTCAGGTCGCGGGCGACCTCCACGCCGGTCACATCCACCATGCCGATGCGGGGGTCACGAATACTCTGTTGGATAAGTTGTGCTAACTCCTTTTGCACAAAGTCGGCTACCCGGTGCGAACGATTAAACTCTCTAGGCATTTGCCGCCCGTGCCGATGCCTTATTCAAGGAAATAGACAAGGTATTAAAAAACCGAGCGCGCGCTATAAGCTGCGCGCGATCTCTTTAACCTCGAATACTTCGATTTTATCGCCTTGGCGAACATCGTAATTTTTCACGCCGATGCCGCATTCCATACCGTTGCGCACTTCGTTGACGTCGTCTTTAAAGCGTCGCAGCGACTCCAATTCGCCCTGGAAAATGACGACATTGTCACGCAGCACCCGGATGGGTTTGTTGCGAAAAACCGTACCTTCGACAACCATACAGCCGGCAACCTGACCAAATTTTGGTGATTTAAACACCTCGCGCACGTCGGCAACGCCGATAATTTCCTCGCGCAGCTCAGGCGCCAACATGCCACTAAGGGCCGCTTTCACATCATCGATCAGATTATAGATCACGCTGTAATAGCGCAATTCCAATTGCTCATCTTCAATGGTTTTTCGCGCCGTGCTATCTGCCCTGACATTAAAACCAAACACCACAGCGTTGGTGGTAAGTGCCAGGGTGGCATCGGTTTCTGTGATAGCACCGACTCCGCCAGATACAACGTTGACTTGCACCTCATCATTACCGAGATCGGCCAACGCCGATTGAATAGCTTCCAACGATCCTCGCACATCGGCTTTCAACACAACCTGTAGCACTTTCTTCTCGGTCGCATCCAGATTTTCGAACGGATTTTCCAGATTAACCGTGGCCAGGCTAGCCGATTTCTGCTCGCGCAGCTTTTCCTGCCTTAGCATGGCTATCTCGCGGGCTTGCTTCTCACTCTCGGCGACAGCAAACTCGTCACCGGCGTCCGGCGTGCCATCGAGGCCAAGTATCTCCACCGGAATGGAAGGGCCTGCGGCGTCAATTTTCTTGCCGTTTTCATCGGTCATGGCGCGCACACGACCGGTGTGAACACCGGCGAGCAGAATATCGCCAGCTCTTAGTACACCAGCTTGCACCAATACTGAAGCGACCGGGCCGCGGCCCTTGTCGAGACGCGATTCGATAACGATACCGCGTGCCGGCACATTGCGCGGCGCTTGCAATTCAAGGACTTCAGCCTGCAGCAACAGGGCATCTAGCAAGGCATCGATGCCTTCCCCGCTGTGCGCCGAAACCGGAATGAATTGCACATCGCCGCCCCAGTCTTCGGGTATGACCTCTTTTGCCGCGAGTTCGTTTTTTACGCGGTCGGGGTCGGCCCCCTCCTTGTCCATCTTATTAATCGCGACCACTATAGGCACTTCGGCGGCTCTGGCGTGTACAATCGCTTCTTCGGTCTGTGGCATGACGCCATCGTCGGCAGCAACCACCAGAATAACAATGTCTGTACTCTTGGCGCCACGGGCACGCATGGCGGTAAATGCGGCATGTCCCGGAGTGTCCAGGAAGCTAATAACGCCATGGCCGGTTTCAACGTGATAAGCACCGATGTGCTGGGTGATACCGCCCGCTTCACCACTGGCTACTTTCGCTTTGCGAATATAATCGAGCAACGACGTTTTGCCGTGGTCAACATGACCCATAACCGTCACCACTGGCGCGCGTGGCTCCAGAGTGCCTTCACGCTGCAAAGATTGCTCGAATTCCTGTTCGACTCCGGCCTCGCCACTCTCCAGCTTGACCTTATGGCCCAATTCTTCAACCACCAGCACCGCGGTGTCCTGATCGATGGACTGGTTTATGCTGGCCATCACCCCTAGATTCATCAGCGTCTTGATCACGGTGCCGGCTTTTACCGACATGCGCTGCGCCAACTCACCGACACTGATGGTTTCGCCAATAGCGACCTCATGCACGATTTGTTCGGTAGGTTTTGCGAATCCGTGTTTGTTTTGCGCCGCATGATTGCGCGCAATACTCTGGCGCGCGATTTGCTGGCGCTGTAGGGAACCGCGTCTTTCTTCCAGATCATCGTCATCCAGCAAATCTACAACACGGGTGAGGCTTTTGCTGGATAGTTTGTCTTTTTTCCTGAGCGCAGTTTTCTTGCGCGGGCGATCATCGTCCACTGCATCGGCGTCTTTGCCATGCGCGTGCCGCTTATGTTTCGGCTCGGTTGTGCCTGGTGCTGGCGCTGCGGGCGCAGCCGCGGCTAGTTTCGCCTGCCGCTGCAACTCCTGCTCTGCAGCTATCTTCTTGCGTTGTGCCTCTTCGCGCCGCAGCCGCTCTTCTTCTTCACGCTGCCTGCGCTTGGTAGCGGCGGCGTGGCGCAATTCTTCTGCGTCAAAATCTGCTTTTTTTGCAACCGGTTTTTCAACGCTTGCAACAACCGGTTCGGCCGTTGGAGCTTGTTGTTCTTCGCTGACTGGCGCTTTCACTTCCGCGTCCGGTTGCTGCTCGGCTTCCAGGTCGCGTTTGACATAAGTGCGCTTTTTACGCACTTCCACGTTGACAGTTTTTCTGCCTTGGCTGGTGGGCGCTTTTAGAGTGCTAACGGTTTTGCGCTTTAGCGTTATCTTCTTCGGTGCATTGGTCGATTCACCGTGACTGCTCTTTAAAAAAGACAGTAAGGTTTGCTTGTCTTCATCGGAAACAAGCTCATCTTGCACCTGATGCGTTAAGCCTGCTTGCTGCATTTGCTTTAGCAATCGTTCGGCTGGCGTTCCAACCACTTCGGCTAGTTCGCTTACTGTCACTTCTGCCATATATATTCTCCTACAAAACTGCCCGGCGCTAGGTACGTTTCAACTCGCCGTAGCGCATCACTATGCCTTCGAGAAAACGCCTTGCACTGGACCGCTTTTGCACTGACTGAATTCATCAATATTACCTTGTCGGCGTACTAACCTTGTTGCTCTTCGGCAAACCAGGGTGCGCGAGCAGTCATAATTAGCTGCCCGGCTCTTTCATCGTCCAGACCTTCAATTTCATGAATATCTTCAATAGCCTGCTCGGCAAGATCTTCCATTGTCACAATACCAAGGCTTGCCAATTGAAAAGCCAGATGCTTGTCCATGCCTTCCATACCTAGCAAGTCTTCAGCCGGCTCCGCCGCATGTTCCTGCGAAGCAATAGCGCTAGTTAACAGCGCATCTTTAGCGCGTGCGCGCAGTTCGGTTGCTATATCTTCGTCAAAACCTTCGATGTTGATCATCTCTTCCATCGGCACATAGGCGACTTCTTCAAGCGACGTGAACCCTTCTTCCAACAAAACAAGGGCTACATCTTCATCAACATCCAGCGCGTCAATAAATTGTTGCATGATCTGACCGGATTCGGTCTGCTGTTTGTCTGACGCTTCCTCCACGCTCATTACGTTAATCGTCCAGCCGGTCAACTCGCTCGCGAGGCGCACATTCTGGCCATTACGGCCGATGGATTGCGCCAAGTTGTCTTCGGCGACTGCGACATCCATAGTACGGGTATCTTCGTCGACGACAATAGACTCCACTTCGGCTGGCGACATGGCATTGATCACCAGCTGTGCGGGGTTGTCGTCCCATAAAATAATATCTACACGCTCATTACCTAGTTCGTTCGACACCGCTTGTACACGTGAGCCACGCATACCAACGCAGGCGCCAACTGGATCAATCCGTCCGTCATTGGTTTTCACCGCGATCTTGGCACGCGAACCTGGGTCTCGTGCTGCACTGCGAATTTCAATCACTTGCTCGGCAATTTCGGGCACTTCTACCTTGAACAGCTCGACCAGCATACTCGGGCAGGACCTGCTCATGATAAGTTGCGGACCCCGCGCCTCGGGATTCACCTCGATCAAAATAGCGCGCACCCGATCGTTGACACGAAACGTTTCGCGACCGACAAGCTGGTCACGCGACAACAACCCTTCAGCGTTGTTACCTAAGTCCATAATAATGTGGTCACGGGTTACACGCTTGACGGTACCGCTGATCAATTCATCTATTCGATCGCGATATTCCTCGACGATTTTGGCGCGTTCTGCTTCACGCACTTTTTGCACGATAACTTGTTTCGCGGTTTGGGCTGCGATACGGCCAAACTCTACGTTTTCAATCTGTTCCTGATGGACGTCACCGACCTTCAGGGCGACGTCTTTCTCAGCCGCTTCCTCGGTGGTAAATTGAGTGCCCAACAAGGCCATCTCATCATCGCTTACCACTTCCCAGCGGCGAAATGTTTCGTAGTCACCAGATTCGCGGTCGATATTTACAAATATGTCGGATTCTTCGTCATACCGTTTCTTGGTAGCGGTTGCCAGAGCAAGTTCGAGCGCTTCAAAAATGATATCCTCAGACACACCTTTTTCGTTAGATACCGCCTCGGCAACCAACAAGATCTCTTTACTCATTCCCGTTCCTCTCTATACTTACTCGTATTGCGGTACAACATTGGCTTTTTCGATTAACTCCATCGGCAAACTGTACTCAAAATCTGCTACGACAACACGCGCTTCGTCGTTGTCGACCTGACTCAATACGCCCTTATAGTGTCTTCGGCCGTCAAAGGGCGTCGCCAACTTCACCTTCACCACATGCCCAATATATTGCTCGAACTGCCTTACACTAAATAGCGGTCGGTCCATACCTGGCGACGAAACTTCAAGCATATACTCGCCGCTAATTGGGTCTTCAACGTCGAGCACACTGCTAATTTGCCGACTCGTGGTAGCGCAATCATCGACGCTAATTCCCTGCGGTCCATCGATAAAAACTCGCAATAATTTACGTTTGCCATGGGCGCTAAACTCCAGCCCCCACAGCTGATAACCGAGCGTACCAACCAGCGGTTCGATAAGACCCTGTAACTGCTGTACTATTGCGACCATCCAGCCTTCTCCATCGCGGGCGTAACGCGCAACATGCTTTACAAATAAAAAATGGGCACAAGGCCCAATTTCGATCCCTGGCCAAAAAATGCCCGGGTATTAAAGTAAAAAGCAAAAAAAACCCCAAATTTGGGGTCCCTATTGCGCAGTTTTTATGAGCCTTATGTTCACAAAAAACTGCTTATTATTGGTAGCGGGGGCCGGATTTGAACCAACGACCTTCGGGTTATGAGCCCGACGAGCTACCAGACTGCTCCACCCCGCAACTAAATCTTCAGCATTTTAGCGTCCGAACGAGACGTCCGCTGCAGCGAGCGCGCATTATAGGGGCGCGAACGGTGCAGGTCAATATATAGCGCGTTCACTAATGATGGTACCCAGGCTGGGTTTGTGGCCAACAGCAATAAACATCCGAGCCTGAAGCGGCTGTGAAGAGAGCGCAGCGAACGCCCGCGTCAGAACTCGCGAGGACTGGCAGTACGGCGAGGTAAAAAGAGTCGCATTCAACAGAATGCGTTCATTAGTGATGGTGCCCAAGGCCGGACTTGAACCGGCACGGCTTGCGCCACTACCCCCTCAAGATAGCGTGTCTACCAATTCCACCACTTGGGCATAAAACGGTTATTCGTCGCTCGGAATTTCTTCCCCAGCGTCGGCTTGGGGCACGGGAATAGCATCTGCTTCCTCAGCGGCAGGAATCTCCTGTTCCGCTTGGGTCGCCTCCTGCTGCTCGATCGCTTCAAGCGACGGCAGACCAACTCTGGTTTCGAGACTGGCCTTATCTTTCGCAATGATTGCCAGCCCAAAACTGGTGACGAAGAAGCAAGTCGCCAGCAGAGCCGTGCTTTTAGTCAAGAAATTACCGCTACCCGCGCTGCCGAACAACGTTTGCGATGAACCACTGCCGAACGAGGCGCCCATATCTGCGCCTTTTCCCTGTTGCAGCAATATCAACGCAACGATAGCGATAGCTATCAGCACGTGAATTATCAATATAATTTGTTCCATTCCAGATCTACTCGCTTGCTGCTTTACATATCGCCAAAAAATCTTCTGCCACCAGGGACGCGCCGCCTATCAAGCCACCGTCAATATCCTGCTGTCCAAAAAGCTCGGCAGCGTTACCCGCTTTAACACTGCCGCCGTACAAAATTCGTGTTTTTTGTGCCAATGACGTGTCGTATTGCGCTAATCTCTGACGGATAAACGCGTGCACTTCCTGCGCTTGCTCGGGCGTCGCGGTTTTACCGGTGCCGATCGCCCAAACGGGTTCGTAAGCCAACACAGCATCGCGGCATTGTTCAACCGAGTTGGTCGTTAACACCGCATCCAACTGCTCATCGATAACGGCCAGAGTCTCCTCAGCTTCGCGCTGCGCCAACGTCTCACCGACGCACAATACCGGCCGCACCCCCTGCTCGCTTAGCCTGGCAAATTTTTGCGCGACGGTAGCGTCATCATCAGCAAATAGTGCACGCCGCTCCGAGTGGCCGATGATGGCGTAGCTGCAACCCATATCGTGCAGCATAGCGGCCGACACCTCGCCAGTATATGCTCCGTCGGTTTTCGCGGCGCAGTTTTGCGCACCCCATGCCAACGTGCACTCATTGGCTAAGGTCGCTACTTGCTGGATATAAACAAAAGGTGGGCAAACAACAATATCGACTTTCGGTAACTGCACGTCGCTTGCGGTCAACGCAGTAAGCAGCGCGTCGTTTCGCGCCGCTGAGCCATTCATTTTCCAGTTGCCGATCACCAGCGGCTTGCGCATAGACTCGCACCCATCAAAACGGGCGCATATGTTAACCAAGGCCGATGCAAGTTACAAGAAACAGGAAACGCGACTAAATCAGAGGCGTCTAGTTAGAATTCAAGGTACGGAGAACGTGCCGGAATGGCATGCTATGCGCTTGGGAGATAGAGTAGCTAGTTAAGCGACCGCGCGCTCGACCGCGTGCGCGAGCTCTTGGGCCAATTGCCCAACCAATAAGCCGTTCTCACCTTCAACCATAACCCGCACCACGGGCTCGGTACCTGAGGGCCGCAGTAGCACGCGACCACGGTTACCCAGCTTGTCTTCAACCTGAGACACGGCCTGCTGCACTTCCGGTTTGTCACCCAAGTTGAACTGGTCGCTAAGCTTAACATTGATCATGCTTTGCGGAAATTTGGTCATGCCGTTACGCAAGTCGCGCAAGCTGCTGCCGCTCGAGCTGACCGCAAACAGAACCTTCAACGCCGCTATGATGCCGTCGCCAGTGGTCGTTACATCCGCGCAGATAATATGGCCGGAGGATTCGCCACCCAGTTTCCAGCCTTTATCCAGCATCTGTTCAAGCACGTAGCGGTCGCCCACTTGTGCGCGCGTGAAGGGGATACCCAGTTCTTGCAGCGCCAGCTCGAAACCTAGATTCGACATTTGCGTACCTACCACGCCGCCGCAGGTGCCGGTGCTTCTTAGTTGATCACAGGCAATGATGTACAATAGCTCGTCACCGTCGACAACATCGCCAGCGTGGTCGACAAATAGCACGCGGTCGCCGTCACCGTCTAGCGCAACGCCAATATCCGCACCTTCTTTAACAACGGTTTCCTGCAGCAGTTTAGGGTTGGTCGAACCCACCCCTTCATTGATATTCAAACCGTCCGGCTCGACGCCAATTTCAATCACTTGCGCCCCCAGCTCGCGCAATACGGCTGGCGCCACATGATAAGTTGCGCCATTGGCGCAATCGACAACCACTTTCATGCCGTTTAAATTAAAACCGGTTGGCACCGTGCTTTTACAAAATTCGATATAACGACCACCAGCGTCTGGCAGGCGAGATACTTTGCCAAGCTTAAGCGACTCAACCGTGGTCATGGGCTCTTTGATTTGCTTTTCAATCAACAATTCCGTTTCGTCTGGTAGCTTGGTGCCTTGACCAGAGAAAAACTTAATGCCGTTGTCATCGTATGGGTTATGCGAGGCGCTGATAACAATTCCGGCACGGGCGTTGAAGGTGCGGGTCAGATAAGCGATGGCGGGAGTTGGCATCGGACCCAGCAATGTTACATCAACCCCTGCCGCCACCAAACCAGCTTCCAACGACGATTCGAACATATAACCCGAGATGCGAGTGTCTTTGCCAATCAACACCTGTCCCAGCGGACCGCCACCGTGTGTTTGCTCGGTAAACACTTTGCCCACGGCCCAACCCAGTTTGAGTACAAACTTGGGGGTAATTACGCCGGTGCCTACTCGACCACGAATGCCATCAGTGCCAAAAAATTGTTTTTTCATTGATTAAGTGGATCCTTAATTGCCTTGTTTAATTGCCATCGTGGTCGCAACGGCGTCTACCGTGGCTTGTATATCGTGCGTGCGTAACATATGCACACCTTGAAAAGCGGCCAGTGCGCTGAGCGCCAAGCTGCCGGTGAGCCTTTTTGCGACGTCTTTGCCTAGTATAGACCCAATCATCGATTTGCGAGAGATGCCGATCAATAGTGGATAGCTCAGCGCCAGTAAAGCCGGAAGTTTACGGAATAACGTCAAATTGTGCTGCAAATTTTTACCGAAGCCAAAACCCGGATCAAGCATGATGCGCTCGGTTTCAATTCCGCGCGCAACACAGCGCAGAGCGCGGGTATTGAGAAAATCGCTGACTTCGTCTAGCACATCACAATATTCTGGTGTCAGCTGCATGTTTTGTGGCTCACCTCGCATATGCATCAAGCATACGCCCATGTTGGACTCAGCCACCGCGTCCAGTGCGCCGTCACGCTGCAGTGCACGCACGTCGTTGATTAGCGCCGCCCCTCGCTTGCCTGCCTCACGCATCAATTGCGGGTTGCTAGTATCGATAGACAACGGCACATCAAGCTCGGCACGCAGCAGCTCAAGCACCGGCAACACGCGCGCCAGTTCTTCCTGCGAGCTTACTTTAGGGGCGTTCGGTCGTGTCGACTCGCCGCCAATATCGATACAATCGACGCCCTCCTCAACCATGCATTGTGCTCGGCGTAACACTTTGTCGAGTTTGGGTTTGCCAGCCTCAAACAGCAAGCCGCCGTCCGAAAACGAGTCGGGCGTGATATTCAAAATGCCCATGATGCGCGGCCGATCGAACACGATACGGTAATCGCCGCAGCACAAAACGGCTACGGCTTTTGCAGTATCAGTAGTTCGCGCCACTAAGAAAAAGAGGCTTTACAGTTAAGCTTCGCGCAGCAAGGGCTGCTGCGCATACTCGTTTAGTGGTCGCCCACCGGCCCACCGATTGGGCCATCTTTTTTTGGCGCGTCTTCAGCATCGTTGGCGTCACCGGTTTCGTCACCGCCAGAGCCCCAGTCAGACCAGTCTGTTGGTGGGCTCGGGTCGCGGCCTGCCATGATTTCGTCGATCTGCGTCGCGTCTATCGTTTCGTAAAGCATTAATGCATCGGCCATTTTTTCCAACTTGTCGCGATTTTCATCCAACAAGCGCTGAGCCGTGGCATAGCACTCGTCAATAATAACGCGCACTTCTTCGTCGATCAGCTTGGCTGTACTGCCGGAAATACTCTTCGCTACGGAGCCCGCCGAACGGCCAAGAAACACTTCTTCCTCGGCTTCGTCGTACATCAGTGGGCCCATCTTTTCAGATAATCCCCATTTAGTGACCATATTACGCGCAATTTCGGTGGCGCGTTGAATGTCGTTGGAAGCGCCAGTGGTAACTCCGTCGGTACCCAGGGTCATTTCCTCCGCCACGCGACCGCCAAACAAACTACAGATTTGGCTAATTATTGAACGTCTGCTATGGCTATAACGGTCTTCTTCCGGCAGAAACATAGTTACGCCCAACGCTCGGCCACGTGGAATAATGCTGACTTTGTATACCGGGTCATGCTCCGGCACCAGCCGGCCCACTATGGCGTGGCCCGCTTCGTGATACGCCGTGTTGCGCTTTTCGGATTCGGACATCACCATGGATTTACGTTCGGTGCCCATCATAATTTTGTCTTTGGCCAGCTCAAACTGCTCCATGGTGACCACACGCAGATTGGCGCGTGCGGCAAATAACGCGGCTTCGTTGACCAGGTTGGCCAAATCGGCGCCGGAAAAACCGGGGGTTCCGCGGGCTATAAACGTCGGTTGCACGTCGTCAGCCAGCGGCACCTTGCGCATATGTACCTTGAGAATTTGTTCGCGGCCACGAATGTCCGGCAGGCTGACCACAACCTGGCGGTCGAACCGTCCGGGGCGTAACAAAGCAGGATCGAGTACATCGGGACGGTTGGTGGCGGCAATCACAATCACGCCGTCGTTAGCTTCGAAACCGTCCATTTCTACCAATAATTGGTTTAACGTTTGCTCGCGTTCGTCGTGCCCGCCTCCCAAACCGGCGCCACGATGGCGACCAACGGCGTCGATTTCGTCGATGAAGATAATGCACGGCGCTTGTTTTTTTGCCTGGTCGAACATATCGCGCACGCGCGACGCGCCGACACCAACGAACATTTCGACGAAGTCGGAACCTGAAATCGAGAAGAAAGGCACTTTGGCCTCGCCTGCAATCGCCTTGGCTAATAGGGTTTTACCAGTACCTGGTTGGCCAACCATCAACACGCCGCGCGGAATGCGGCCGCCGAGGCGCTGAAATTTGCTCGGATCACGCAAAAACTCAACCAGCTCCTTCACGTCGTCTTTGGCTTCTTCCACACCCGCCACATCGGCGAAGGTGGTTTTAATTTGGTCTTCACCGAGTAGGCGTGCCTTGCTTTTGCCAAAGCTCATCGGGCCGCCGCGGCCGCCGGCTCCGCCTTGCATCTGGCGCATAAAGAACATGAAGACTGCGATAATGATCAAGATCGGGAAACAAGCAACCAATAATTGCTGCCAAAGACTTTGCTGCTCAGGCGCGCGGCCTTCGACCTCAACGTTGTTGTCCAGCAAATCACCCATCAGGCCAGAATCTTGCACTGCCGGCCGAATAGTCTGGAACACTTCACCGTTATCGCGTTCGCCGCTGATCACTAATCCGTCGATCACGACTTTACGCACCTGGCCCGCTTGCACCTGTTCGACGAATTCGGAGTAATCCAGCGTTTCGGCGCGCGGCTTTACATTGAGGTTTTGGAATACCATCAGCAGCACGGCTGCAATAATGGTCCAAAGTAATAGATTCTTTGCCATATCGTTCAAGGGACTACCCTCTTAATAAGCTGTCGGGTGGAAAGAATTTTGCTAAACATATACGATAGCAATAAGACAGAATTAACACCGACTTGTTTCATTACCATATTTAACTCTACTACAGTTTACCCAGTCTCACCACGCAAATTCGCGCCTTTGAAACCGCGCGCTACCTGGTAAACTTCGCGCGATCGCGGCCGCGAAGCCTTGGGTTTGCGTGTCTGAACGCCGCTAAACAGCTTTCGACAATCGGCGACCAGTGCATCAAAACCCTCTCCATGAAAGGCCTTTGCGACAAACGTCCCGCCTGGCTTTAACACCTGCTGCGCCAAATCAAGAGCTAATTCAACAAGATACATGGCCTGCGGCTGATCGGTCGCGGCCACACCAGAGATATTGGGGGCCATATCCGAAATAACAAGGTCTACGCGTGCGCCGTCCAAGTTGGATAAAATAGCATCAAGCACGGTTTGCTCGGTAAAGTCGCCCTGCAGAAACTCGACTCCCGCCAGTGGTTCCATGGGCAGAATATCCGACGCGATCACACGACCGCTGCGACCGACAAGCTGTGCGGCAATCTGCGACCAACCGCCAGGCGCCGCACCCAGGTCCAGCACCGTCATGCCAGTCTTGAACAGACTATCTTTGTCATTTAACTCGAGCAACTTGAACGTAGCGCGCGAGCGATAGCCGGCCTTCTGCGCCAACTTAACGTAATGATCGTCAAAATGTTCTTGCAGCCAGCGCGCGCTACTTTTTGATCGGGACATGATAGTGGTGGACTTGGGTTAGAATGGCGCGCCGTTTTACTGAGAAACCAACGAAGTGGAATTAACCAGCGCCTACAAGCAACAACTGAAAGCAATCGGGCACAAACTTAAAGCGATTATAACCGTTGCCGACAAAGGCATAAGTGAAAACATAGATAAGGAAATCGAGCGCGCGCTGGAGGATCATGAATTGATCAAAATCCGCCTCAGCGTCGCCGACCGCACGCTGCGCCGTGAGCTGGCCGATAGCATATCTGCGCAACACAATGCACAGGTAGTACAGCGCATTGGCAATATCGCTTTGCTGTTTCGCCCTGCCAAAAAACCCAAGCCTAAGCTATCGAACTTGTTGCGAACGCTATAGATGCTCGACCTTGGAGATTTCGTATTCAACCGCGCCGCTGGGCGTTTGCACTACTACTTCTTCACCCTCTTCCTTGCCGATCAGCGCTCGAGCTATCGGTGAATTCACCGAAATTTTGTTCACCTTTACGTCGGCTTCATCGTCGCCGACAATTTTGTAGGTTTGCGTCGCTTCGGTTTCAAAATTGTAGATTTCGACCGTGGTGCCAAATATTACTTTGCCGGTCGGTGGAATAGTTTTTACATCGATCACTCGTGCTTCCGCCAGTTTGCCCTCGATTTCGCCAATACGGCCCTCGGCAAAACTCTGCTGCTCACGTGCAGCATGATACTCTGCGTTCTCTTTTAGGTCACCGTGTTCGCGCGCCTCAGCAATCGCCTGCACTATTCGCGGCCTGTCTACCGTTTTTAAGCGCTGCAATTCTTCGCGCAGTTTGGCTTCGCCCTCCACGGTCATCGGGATCTGACTCATGTTTCAATTCTCTCGTGTAGTTCTTGCAAACGACGCACCTGCATCGCACTACCAAATTCCAGCGCCATACAAACCGCCTCGGCACCCGCCAGCGTCGTGGTATAAAAAACCTTTTGTTGCAAGGCACTACGACGAATGGTAGCAGAATCTTGAATAGCCTGTTTGCCTTCTGTGGTATTCACAATAAAGTGAATCTCCCGGTTTTTTATCGCATCCACAATGTGTGGTCGGCCCTCCGCCACTTTATTAATAGTTCGCACTGGCACTTGCGCCTGCTCCAGTATTTTTGCGGTGCCGCGGGTGGCGATTATTTCAAAATCTAGGTCAATCAAACACCTGGCAACCTTGACGGCACCGGTCTTGTCAGCGTCGCGCACGCTGATGAAGACAACGCCGGTGGCTGGAATAATCTCGCCGGCGCCCAATATGGACTTCGCAAACGCCTCCGCGAAGCTGTCGCCAATGCCCATGACTTCACCAGTAGATTTCATTTCTGGCCCGAGGATAGGGTCAACACCTGGGAACTTATTGAACGGAAATACGGCTTCCTTAACACTGTAGTAAGCGGGCACAATTTCCCGGGTCAGGCCCTGCGCTTCCAACGACGTACCCGCCATGCAACGGGCTGCGACCTTGGCCAACGAGCGGCCAATGCACTTGGAAACAAACGGCACCGTGCGTGAGGCACGCGGGTTTACTTCGATCACGTAGATTTGCTTGTCCTGATACGCCAGTTGCACATTCATCAAGCCAACCACACCCAGCTCTAGCGCCATCAATTTGACCTGGGTGCGCATGGCATCTTGCACGAAATCCGCTAATTGGTAAGGCGGTAACGAACACGCCGAGTCACCCGAATGCACGCCGGCCTGTTCGATATGCTGCATGATGGCGCCGATAACGACTTGCTTGCCATCACACACCGCGTCGATATCTACCTCAATAGCAGCATTTAAAAAATGGTCGAGCAACACAGGCGAAGTGTCTGAGACTTTGACCGCTTCTTGCATATAGTCACGCAGCTCGTCGTCCTTGTGTACGATTTCCATAGCGCGACCGCCCAGCACGTACGATGGCCGCACCACAATGGGGTAGCCAATTTCACCGGCGACCGCGAGCCCTTCTTCCAAGCTGCGCACAGTGGTATTCGGCGGCTGTAGCAAGTTGAGGCGTTCGATCATTTGCTGGAAGCGTTCGCGGTCTTCGGCGCGATCGATTGCGTCTGGGGTAGTACCCATAATCGGCACACCGGCCGCCTGCAAGGCATTGGCAAGCTTGAGCGGCGTTTGCCCACCGAACTGCACGATAACGCCCTTGGGTTGTTCCAGCGCGACGATCTCCAGCACATCTTCCAATGTTACCGGCTCGAAGTAGAGGCGGTCCGACGTGTCGAAATCGGTTGAGACCGTTTCCGGGTTGCAGTTGACCATGATGGTTTCATAGCCGTCTTCGCGCATCGCCAGCGCTGCATGTACGCAACAATAGTCGAATTCGATGCCCTGACCGATGCGATTCGGCCCCCCTCCTAACACCATGATCTTATCGCGATCGCTGACTTCGGCCTCACATTCTTCTTCGTAGGTCGAGTACATGTAGGCAGTAGACGACGCGAACTCGGCGGCACAGGTGTCTACCCTTTTATACACGGGCCGGATATTGAGTTTGTGCCTGTGCTCCCGCACGGCTTTCTCGGGGAGTTTAAGCAGGTCGGCAAGCCGCTGGTCGGCAAAGCCTTTGCGCTTCAATTGCCACATCTCTGCGCCACCAAGATCGGCCAGGGATTTTTGTTCGAGGCCTTGTTCGATCTGAACAAGCTCTTCAATCTGTGCAAGAAACCAGGGGTCTATCCCGCTGAATTCGAACACTTCCTCGACCGTCATGCCCAGTCGGAAGGCGTCGCCAACGTACCAGATACGCTGGTCGTTAGCACTGCGCAGCATACCTATAATGGTGGCACGGATGTCAGGCGCGGTCAGATTGAGCTTAGAGTCAAAACCGCTGGCACCTACTTCCAGCCCTCGCAACGCCTTTTGCATAGACTCCTGGAAGGTGCGGCCAATCGCCATGACTTCGCCAACCGACTTCATCTGCGTGGTCAAGCGATCATCGGCCGCAGCGAATTTCTCAAAGGTAAAGCGCGGCACCTTGGTGACCACGTAATCAATAGACGGCTCAAACGAGGCCGGCGTTGCGTTGCCGGTGATTTCGTTACGTAACTCGTCCAGCGTGTAGCCGACGGCCAGTTTGGCGGCGACTTTAGCGATGGGGAAACCCGTGGCCTTGGACGCCAGCGCAGACGAACGCGACACCCGTGGATTCATCTCAATAACGACCAACCTACCATCGACCGGATTGACGCCGAATTGGACATTGGAACCGCCTGTCTCCACCCCTATCACGCGTAAAACGGCGATCGCCGCATTGCGCATGATTTGATGTTCCTTATCGGTCAACGTTTGCGCGGGTGCCACCGTAATCGAATCGCCAGTATGAATACCCATGGCATCGACGTTTTCGATTGCGCAGATGATGATGCAGTTGTCGTTTTTGTCGCGCACGACTTCCATTTCATATTCTTTCCAACCGATCAGCGACTCGTCAATCAACAACTCGTTGGTTGGCGACAAGTCCAACCCGCGCTCACAGATTTCGACGAATTCTTCGCGGTTGTAGGCGATACCACCACCAGAGCCGCCCATCGTGAAAGAAGGCCGAATAATGCACGGAAAGCCAATTTGATCGAGCACTTGTTTGGCTTCTTCCATGCTGTGTGCAATAGCCGAACGCGGCGTTTCCAAATTGATGGCTTGCATTGCCTGATCGAAACGTTGCCTATCTTCGGCTTTATCGATGGCGTCTTGGTTGGCGCCGATCATGGTCACGCCGTTTTGTTCCAATACTCCTTCGCGTGCCAGGTCCAGCGCACAGTTGAGGGCGGTCTGGCCACCCATAGTGGGCAACAAGGCGTCGGGCTTTTCACGCTCAATAATCTGCGCGACTGTTCGCCAGTTGATGGGCTCAATATAGGTGGCATCCGCCATCGCCGGGTCGGTCATAATGGTCGCGGGATTGGAATTCACCAGAATGACCCGGTAACCCTCTTCGCGCAACGCCTTACACGCCTGCGCGCCCGAATAGTCAAATTCGCAAGCCTGACCAATAACGATAGGTCCGGCGCCGAGGATTAGAATGGACTGTATATCGGTTCGCTTTGGCATGTGTAGCTACTGCCCTGTGTCGCTATGCTGCTGCATAAGCTCTATAAAATGGTCGAACAAAGGCGCGACGTCGTGCGGTCCGGGGCTGGCTTCGGGATGACCCTGAAAGCTCAACGCCGGTTTATCGGTCAGTTCAATGCCTTGCAGGGAACCATCGAATAAGGACCGGTGGGTGGCGCGAACATTTGCCGGCAGGCTGCTTTCATCCAGTGCGAAACCATGATTTTGACTGGTAATCATCACCACGCCGCTAGCTAAATCCTGAACCGGGTGATTAGCACCGTGGTGGCCGAATTTCATTTTCAGGCTACGCGCCCCGCACGCCAAGCCCAGCAATTGATGGCCAAGGCAGATACCAAAAACCGGAGTACCATTATCGAGTATGTCGCGAATTGCCGAGATGGCGTAGTCGCAGGGTTCGGGGTCACCCGGACCGTTAGACAAAAACACGCCATCGGGGTGCAGTGCCAGCACGTCTGCGGCCGGCATGGTCGCGGGCACAACGGTGACTCGACAACCGCGCTCGACTAGCATGCGGAGAATATTGCGCTTAACGCCAAAATCATAAGCCACAACGTGAAAAGCAGGGTCGGCGGAGCCGGCTTCGGCGTAGCCGGCATTTATTCGCCACGTTCCAGCCGACCAACTGTAGGGTTCGGTAACGCTGACTTCGCGCACCAGGTCCATGCCTTCGAGACCAGCAAAATCACGCGCTGCCTGCAGAGCTGCTTCCTCGTCAATATCAGCAGCCATCAAGCATGCGTTTTGCGCGCCTTTGCTACGCAGAATACGCGTCAAGCGGCGGGTGTCTATCTCCGCGATTGCTACCACCTTGCGCTGCTGCAGATAGTCAGCAAGGCATTGTTCGCTGCGAAAGTTGGAAGCCAGCAACGGCAGGTCACGAATCACTAAACCGGCTGCATAAATCGCATTCGATTCCTCATCTTCGCTGGTAACACCAGCGTTGCCAATATGCGGATAGGTCAGGGTAACGATCTGTTTGGCGTAAGAGGGGTCAGTAAGAATTTCCTGATAGCCAGTCATCGAGGTATTAAAAACGGCTTCACCAACCGTTTGACCGGCAACACCAATAGAAACACCGCGAAAAAAACTACCGTCTGCGAGCGCTAAAACGGCCGGTTGTAACAATACCGTTACCTCATATCATAGGCGTGACGAAAAGTGACGAGATCTGGGCCTTAATCGCAAAAAAGCGAGATGAAGGCTGCGCTTCATCTCGCTTTTTGTTGTGTGATCAGCTGTGTGCAATCGAATTGTGCCAATCGACCTGTAAATCGCGGCGCTATTCTACGCAATTTGGCGGCCCGATGTCCATTGCAATGTCATATACCAGAGGGCAATCCCGCACTTGGTGCTCTAAATTCACTGGCATAAAGGAGTGCGACTGACGCTAGCGTTGGGACTGCTGCCAGTCTTTCGCAATCCAGCTGGTCACAGTCGATTTTGGCAATGCCCGCCTGCCAGAAATAATATCGGCTGCTTTCTCGGCCACCATCATTGTCGGAGCATTCAAATTGCCATTGGTGATACGCGGGAAGACTGAAGAGTCAACAACGCGCAAGCTATCCAGCCCGCGTACTCGACATTGAGGGTCGAGCACCGCCATCGCATCGCCGTCCTCGCCAATTTTGCAGGTGCAAGAGGGGTGGTAAGCGCTCTCGACATTGTTTTTAACCCAGGCCACAATATCTCTATCCGATTGCAGATCATCCAACGGTTGAATAGCGCGGCCACAGTACGGATTCATTGCGGCTTGGGCGAATATTTCTCTCGTCAGCTTGATACAAGCCAGCCAGTTTTTCGTATCGTATTCATGTTTAAAGTAATTGAACAGGATGTTTGGTTTATGGGTGGGGTCGTCCGATAGAATCCGAACGTGGCCGCGACTTAGCGATTTGGTTGGCCCTACATGGGCTTGGAAACCATGGCCATCTACCGCGCCATTACCATCGTAACGCATCGCGGCCGGCAAGAA
Organism: Pseudomonadales bacterium; assembly: GCA_051008535.1. Classification (GTDB taxonomy): domain Bacteria; phylum Pseudomonadota; class Gammaproteobacteria; order Pseudomonadales; family JAUIET01; genus JBBKXJ01. The sequence continues at coordinate 20,628 of JBPCXM010000490.1, forward strand.
ATGATATTCGATATCCGGCCACTCGACGCCGGCTTGCGAACGAATGAAGGCGCAAGACTCAAAATGATTGGTGGCGCCAAGCCCGGATCGAATTAAGATCCAACGCGCGCCGATCAAGCCCATGTTGAAGTAATCCAACTTACTGTTCAGCGTAATGGCTTGCTTGCTTTCATACTGGAAGTAAACCTCAATATGGTCTTGCAGGTTTTCACCAACACCGGGTAAGTCCTGCTTAACCTTGACGCCAGCGGATTGCAGCACAGCGGCAGGTCCAACACCAGACATCTGCAACAGCATGGGCGAACCGATAGATCCGGCGCTCAGTATCACTTCCTTAGCGGCAGAAACCTGGTGCGTTTGCTTACGCTGCAAATACTCAATGCCAGTTGCGCGCGTACCGTCGAACAATATGCGCTTGCTGATCGCGTGACTGAGTAGTGTCAGATTTGGCCGCTTTAAAGCGGGATACAGATAAGCGGTGGCGGTTGAAGCACGAACACCGTTCTTCACCGTCATGTGCATAGGGCCAAAACCCTCTTGCTGATAGCCATTGTAATCCGCAGTGTAGGGGTAACCCGCTTGCACGCCGGCATCAATGAATGCCTGATACATCGGGTTTTTCATTTCATTGCCGTTGCACGTGCCTACCGGACC
>JBPCXM010000491.1:0-3633 GCA_051008535.1 Pseudomonadales bacterium
GCGGGCCGCGTAAAACCTGTACTTGCGCCATGTCATACATATTCGCAAAAGCAAAGTCTTGCAGTGCGCCGATGAAAAAACCATCGATATAAGTGGAGACGCGAGGCGGTGCGGATTGGGTAGAAAATGTGCCCACACCCCGAATGCCGACGCCGGAGTTGCTGTCGCCCTCAAACCGAATTTCTACGCCGGCGGTCAGTTTGCCCAGTTCGCTGGCCTCAAATATAGCGGCATCAGCCATGTCAGCGGCGCTCAGCAGGTTAACCGTCAAAGGTGCTTCGGTCAGTGATTGTTCTTTCTTTTGCGCCGTCACTACCACCTCTTCAAGCTGTAGCTCCGGTAGCGGAGCCGGCTCTTGCGCCAAAGCGCTGCCGGCAAACATAGACCCCGTCACCGTAAGGCTTGAGCACAATAGTGCCAGGTTTGCGGTGTTTTTATACATAATTACACTCCAGATGTCGGTTTAATAACAAATTTGCGCTAATGTGGCCGTTGAGCGCTATGGGATGCTCGAAGTGTGTAGCATAAGCATTGTAAAATTGGAAAAAAAGAACGTAACGATTCGTTTTTGTTAGCGAATCAGTTCGTGGTGAATTAATCTCTACTGTATAATTATTAGCCGCCTGGGTGCATGCATGCGATGAGTGAATTTCTAGTGCCAGTAAGCAAGTTTCAACGCTTGCTGGATTACATCGAACAAATCGGCCTCGACTCAGAGGCGCTGGCCAGCCGCTCTGGCCTTAAGCGAAGCAAGCTGGCATCGCTGTCCGACGATACCGGCATCCCCGGCGTTTACTATTCCAATCTTTACGAGGCAACAGTTAAGCAAATGCAGCAGCTCGACCGCGCCATTCCATGGGCGGCTGGCATCGGCAGCGATGCCTTCCGATTGATGTGTTATAGCATTATTACCTGTAAAACGCTCGGCGAAGCGCTGTTGCGAGCGCAGCAGTTCGACGACTTGGTGCATCCGGTGACCGGGCATAGGATTCAAATTGGCAGCAATGATGCGACTGCACAGCTCAGTTACGAAATCGAAGCGGACGAGCCTAACGATTTATTTGCGCCGCCGCAGTGGGATCGCACGGTCTACTATGCGGCCGTGGCTAAATCTTCCGGCTTGCGTGTCTGGTTCTCTTTCTGCGGCTGGTTGATAGGCCGGGTGATCGAGCTGGAGGAAGTTACGGTTGCCGCACCCTCAGTCACGCCGGAGTACCAAGCCAGTCTGGAGGAGCTCTTTAGCTGCCCGGTACGGTTCGACGCAGAACACAACGCGCTGCGCTTTCCGGCGAAGTTTCTAAGCTACAGACTCGTGCACAATTCTAATTCACTAGACCAATTTCTTCAGCATGTGCTTTACCAGCTTTTGGATGCGGATGAAAAACCGGCCAGTACAAGCGACGCAATCCAGTCGCTACTCGGAACGGACTTTAGTGAAGGCATCCCGCCTTTCGAGGCCATGGCGGAGAGCCTGCACATGTCAACTTCAAGCCTGCGCCGCCGCCTCATGAAGGAAAACACCAGTTACCAGCAGATTAAGGACGAACGCCGCCACGCCGCCGCGATAGATTATTTGCGCAGGAATGACATGAAAATACAGGATGTGGGAGAGCTACTGGGCTTTACTGAAACCAGTTCATTTGTGCGCTCGTTTCGCAACTGGACCGGCATGACCCCCAAGGTGTTCCGCGATAGCGCGCAGTCTATTGTTGAGCATTGAGGTGCCCACAGCTGTAACGCACTTTCTCACCCCGAAATCATATTGAACAAAAATGTTAACAAATATGAATGCAATTGTTCTGTTTTTCTATTTTTCGAGTAGTAGTATTTAAACGATGAAACCACTTGAACAAAAAACCGCCCTGGTCACCGGCGCCGGGCAAGGTGTCGGTCAGGGCATTGCATTCGCGCTTGCCGAGCAAGGCGCTAGAGTAGCCGTTACCGGCCGCACATTTGCAAAGCTCGAAACAACTTGCGAGGAGATCACACGCCGTGGCGGTGAAGCCTTACCCGTTGCCTGTGATGTGAAAAGCAAGGAGTCGCTGGAAAATTGTGTTGCGGAGGTAGTGAGTGCATTCGGCGGCATCAATATCCTGGTCAATAATGCGCAAGAAGTGCCACTCGGTAAACTGCGGGAGGTTACCGAAGAAGCGTTCGAGGCCGGCTGGCAATCTGGACCATTGTCGACTCTACGCCTGATGAAACTGTGCTACCCGCACCTAAAAGGTGACGGCTGTATTATCAATTTGGCCAGTTCGGCCGCTAAACGCTGGGACATGGAAGGCTATGGCTGTTATGCAGCCGTGAAAGAGGCAATACGATCATTGAGCCGCGCTGCGGCTAACGAATGGGGACCCGACAATATTCGAACTAATGTCATTCTGCCGCACGCAAAATCACCCGGCCTGGAATGGTGGATGGACAATAACCCCAAAGAAGCCGAAGCGTTTATCGCTACCATTCCGCAACGCCGGGTTGGCGAGTGCGAAGCCGATATTGGCAACTTCGTCGCACTTCTTTGCAGTGACCAAAGCCGCTACGTTAACGGCCAAAGCATCGCCCTCGATGGCGGCCAGGCGTTTCTGGGCTAGCAAGCAAGCTATCGAGGTTCATAATGACTGCCAAACCAAACCTGTTTGACCCAATATCTCTCGGCCGTATCTCCCTTTCTAACAGAATTGTGATGGCGCCAATGACCCGCAGCCGAGCCGGCGAAGGCGACGTGCCGACCGCAATGAACGTGGAATACTACCGGCAACGCGCCGGCGCAGGCTTGATCATTACCGAAGGCACGCAGCCCAGCCCCAACGGCAAGGGCTATTGCCGTACCCCCGGCATTCATAGCGTCGAACAAGTTGCCGGCTGGAAAAAAGTGGTGGACGCGGTGCACGCCGAGGGTGGCAAAATCGTCCTGCAAATTATGCATTGCGGTCGGATTGCCAGCCATCTAAACCGCGACGCGGGCACTGAGACCGTTGCTCCTTCGGCGATTCAGGCGAAAGGGGAAATGTATACTGACGCCAAGGGGATGGTGCCCTTTGACGAACCGCGCGCACTGAAGACCGATGAGATTCCCGCTATCGTAGAGGAGTACCGGCAAGCGACGAAGAATGCCTATGAAGCAGGTTTTGACGGCGTTGAACTGCATTGTACCAGCGGTTATTTACCAGCCCAATTCCTATCCACCGGGACCAATCATCGCAGCGATCAATACGGCGGCTCGGTGCAAAACCGCTGCCGCTTTGTGCTGGAAGTATTGCAAGCCATGGCCAGCGTGGACGGCGCCGATCGTGTTGGCATGCGCATCTGCCCCGGCAATCCCTTCAACAACCTGCGCGACGAAGATCCTGAGGAAACTTTTGCCACCTTACTGGACCTGGTGGAACCGTTAGGCCTGGCCTACCTGCATGTGATTCAGTCGCCATGGCCGGACAAGGATAATTTTGCTCTTGGACGAGCACATTTCAGTGGCAAGCTAATATTAAACGAAAGTTTCGATTTGGAGAAGGGTCAACAAGCACTAGCAGACGGTACAGGTGAGCTGGTGTCGTATGCACGCCACTTCATCTCCAACCCGGATTTGGTCCGGCGCTTCAAAGAAGACGCGCCGTTAAATGATTTTGACAACGGTAC
>JBPCXM010000492.1:0-2736 GCA_051008535.1 Pseudomonadales bacterium
CAGGAATGGTACGACGTGCGTCCCGACCTGACAGCGATGGGCAAATTCATTGGTGGTGGATTTCCTGTGGGCGCCCTGGCCGGGCGCGCGGACGTCATGGGGGTGCTGGACCCGCTCGCGAAAAAGGTATTATTTCCGCATTCCGGTACCTTCTCCGCCAACCCCGTGACCATGACAGCCGGCTATACCGCCTTGTCAATGTTTGATAAGACTGCAGTCACCCAGTTGAACGAGTTGGCCGACTACGCGCGTAACCAGATCAGGGAGGTTATCGGGATAGCGGATGTTCCCGCCTGCGTCACCGGTCGCGGTTCAATATTCAGGGTCCATATGAAGCCTGATGCACCGGCCAATTATCGGGGAGCTTACGTCACCCCGGAGGAGGCGAACCTGGTTCGCATGATGCTGGACCACCTGTTTGACAATGGCATCATCATGATCAATACCTGCTCGGGTACTTTGTCTACGGTTATCACAAAAAGAGAGATCGACACACTGGCAGAAGTGATGTTGGGCGGGTTTCGGAAAATCCGGGAATCCAGGGCCACAGCAAGTATGAGCTAGCGGAACACCTGCTTCGCATAGATAAACGCTGCCGTAAGGCATGACAACAACAGCATTATGATCCGCAAATTAATTGTTGCCCATCATGATTTTTAGCAGATCGGATTGATAAATCGATTTTTCGGGTGGCGGGTACCCTCCCCGCTGCAATTCAGCTTTTTCCAGTGTGAACAGCTCGTCAATGACATAGGCATGGGCGCGGGCAATTTTTTCCATTTGTTTGAAGTTGATGCCGCCCCAGTCCACGTCTGCCGTCGAATGATAAAACTTACCCGTAGTGATCCAACCAGACGAGATTGCGCCAAATTTGTTATAAGGGGGATGAAAAGCGGCCTCGTCGGCAGCGGGATCGCTATAGACGAGGTCCCCCATCGGAATTGAGTAATTTGTCGCGGCCCGTTTGAAAATTTCAATCAGCGCTGGACTACGATTTGACACCAATAACATCAGAGGATCTGTCACATTGGAGTGGGCGATGTAAATGGCTTCATCCAGGGGACGCATCATGCCAAGATGTTCGGGGCGCAACACCAGCAGCAAGTGTTCCTGCATCAGCTTCCTATGTTTGTCGATAAAGGGTAGTGTGCCTCCTACACCCGGCACCTCGTGGTCTCCCTGGAACAGGAAGACCAATCCGTGTTGGCGTTTTTCAAGCGGTATTTGGGCATAGTGTTTCGCCAGCGCCAGGTTAAGTGCGACCGAAGAGCCATTGTCGTGAATACCATAGAAGTAACCATCAACATGGGTGGGAATCACAACATAATCACCTGACTGCCCCGGCAGCATCGCGTAAACGTTCCCGCTCACACGCTGCTCGCCGGACTCGATTTGACCCTGCACATCCAGCCGCACCATGACTGGATTGTCAGGAGTGGCGCGATCCAGCAGCTTGCGCAGGTACAAACCAGCATCGTTGCCGATGCTGGTCCAGGGCGCCGCCCTGCCGATATCGTCTCCACCCCCGGGCGCTCCGACACGACCGGCGACCTGCGCAGTGCGTGGTACATCCCACCACACGACAATCCCGGCCGGTTTGCCGTACTTGCCTGTTACCAACCGGGAGTAGGCGGTACGGGCACTGTTATTCAGGGCACTGGGCTGAGTGCGGCCGCGTAACAAGACAATTTTGTCGTTGATATCGCGGCCTTGCAGCTCGGCGGCAGTGCCGTCGCCAACGTATATGACTTCGGCTTCGATGCCGCCTTTCGGCGTGGTGGCTGAAACAAAGGCAGTGATGGCCTCTTTGAATGAGTAACGCTGAGTGCTCTCAAAACCAGGAGCTGTAGTAATTTCCAAATCGCTGGTGGTTGGGCGCCATTGTGGAAATGCCGATGGAAATCGATCGTAATGAACATCGTCAAGGCCAAAGGACTGCAACTCCTTGTAGATCCATTGATGCGCCTTGCGTTCATACTTCGTACCCTGAATACGCCCCCACAGAATCTCGCCGTCGTTTTTGGATTCCCTGGCAATATCTGCCAGTACGCCAGCGTACGCCGCCATTTGTTTGGCGGTGATATCGCGACGCGGATCAGCACTTTCATCCAGGTTTTGCCGCAACTGCTCAAGACCGATAGGGAAGGCATGCGCGGCCCGCAGAGAATACAACTTTTCCCGGTACTGTTGCGGCGTCATGAAAGAGACATTTTCAAGCATGTCGACCAGTGCTTGTGGTGATGTTGCAAGGGCCTGCTTATTTTCTGTGCCGTCATCTGCAGCCATGGCCCCGACAGCTCCCTGCAACGCGCTCAGCAGTAGCACTATTGAAAGAATTGGTTTCACCTTGTGTTTCTATCCCTATTTATCGAGTCAGTGAAAGCTAGCGTCATTTCCCAGGAACGCATCCTCTGGTTGCGCCGCAAGCGGCTCCACCAGGAAGAACGGCCGCTGGAACACCTCGCGATTGCCATTTGGAGCCCAGCTCGCGCCGATATTTCTGAACGGCATATCGTCGACGATACCGCGCGACTGGTGGCTCACATAGGAGTTGGTCAGGAAAATGTCGCCGGGCATGGCGCGGTATTTTTTCCCATCGACCCAGTGTTCCACCGGCCCGCTCATCATGTAGTAGAACTCCGGGATCGAATGGCTGTGCTCTACGTAGCGGGTACGCGGGCCCCAGACCATCTCTGAGATATTGAAGTCCCAGCCGCCATCAGGACGTGCTGCCTG
>JBPCXM010000493.1:0-3335 GCA_051008535.1 Pseudomonadales bacterium
AGGTAGGCCGGACCGGAGCAGTTACACCCGTCGCCAGACTTGAACCGGTGTTCGTTGGTGGTGTCACTGTCAGTAACGCCACGCTGCACAATATGGACGAATTGCAGCGCAAGGATGTCCGGGTTGGGGACACTGTTATCGTCCGCCGTGCCGGCGATGTAATCCCCGAAGTCGTGCAGATTGTCGCGGACCGACGCCCAAAGCGAACCCGCAAGGTCAAGGTGCCAACCAAGTGCCCGGTGTGTGGTTCAGCAGTGGAAAGGCCGGAAGACGAGGCAGTTGCACGCTGCACGGGTGGCCTGTTCTGCGCCGCTCAGCGGGCCGAGGCCATGAAGCATTTCGTTTCCCGGCGAGCACTGGATGTTGAGGGGTTTGGCAGCAAATTGATCGAACAACTTGTTGCCTTGGATAGACTCAAGACAGCGGCCGACATCTTTACCCTGACCAGGGATGAGCTCATTGCATTGGAAAGAATGGGCGAAAAATCCGCCGACAATCTTCTGGCGTCAATTGAGAAAAGCAAGGCTACGACGTTGCCACGATTCCTGTATGCGCTTGGTATTCGCGAGGTGGGTGAGGCGACTGCCGTATCCCTTGCGTCCCACTACGGCAAGCTAGATAGCGTTGTTGCAGCGTCTGAGGAGGAGCTTCAGGAAGTGCCGGATGTGGGGCCGGTCGTTGCGTCCAGAATCAGCACTTTTTTCGCTGAAAAGCACAATAAGGACGTGGTCTCACGGTTGATAAAGGCCGGGCTGGTCTGGCAGGAGTCTGAACCGAGCAAAACTGCGTCTGACGGCGCCCTTGCCGGTAAGGTTTTCGTGCTAACTGGCACCCTCAGTGGCATGACACGAGACGAGGCAAAAGAGCGAATTCTGGCGCTAGGTGGCAAAGTGACCGGTAGCGTGTCCAAGAAGACCGACTTTGTTGCCTTCGGGGACAAAGCTGGTTCGAAACTAACAAAAGCGCAAAACCTTGGAATTGCCACTATCGATGAGACCGAGTTGGAAAAAATGCTTAATGAGAATTAATTGCACTTGTATAAGAAGAAATGAGCAAAAATTTCCAATGAAATCAATTCCTAAATCTCGGCTAATGCACCAGAAAAACCCATAGTCGCACTGCATATTTGAAGACGAAACTTGGGCCATTTTTCCCAAGTCTATTATTTTTTCAACTTTTCGTCCTATGCCGACTATATTCCGCGTCCATGCAACAAAATACTAATGGCAGAATTCTGTCCTCGCTGTTGACGGCTCTTCGTCCAATAGCCCGATTTCTAATGAAAGCAGGAATTGGATATCGTGAATTCTCCGAAATATCAAAGTGTGCGTTCGTCGATGTTGCGACAACAGACTACGGATTGAGGGGGCGACCAACCAATATATCGCGGGTCGCAGTAATGACCGGATTGACGCGAAAAGAGGTAAAGAGACTTCGCGACAAAATTTCAAATGGTACACAGGTGAACTTGACCCGCGTAATCCCGCCAGCAGAAATTCTTGAACGATGGCATGTTGATGAGGAATTTCTCACCGAGGATGACAGGCCCATGGAGCTAAAATTTGATGGGCCACATCCTTCTTTTGCAAGCTTAGTGCGGAAATATGGCGGTGATATTCCCCCTGGAGCTATGCGTACTGAGCTCAAGCGCGTAAAAGCTATAGTTGAAAGCAAGAATGAAATGCTTCGCGTGACAAAAAGACACTTTCGCCCGCAAGATGTTGACGAGCAGCTCAAGCATGGCCTAAATCACGCCTTGTACGGAGTTGCGTTGGCGCTTGATCATAATCTAGGCGTCGAGCCGGACAAATCGTGGGTAGAGCGGCAAGCGTATTCTTCCCGAATTCGACAAAATGACATAAACAGGGTTAGAAGAATCTCGCAAGATCGTGCTAGCGAGTTTATCGAGTCAATAGATGATTTGTTCTCGGCATATGAAACTATATATGCCGATGATGAAGAGATTGATGAATCGTCAATTGTGGGTGTTGGTGTGTACTACTTCGAGAGTAACGAAGAGGCGGCGAATTTCGGATCAGTTTAAGTTACTAACTCAATTCAATTGTTCGCCTTGCATTGTCAGATTTAAAACTTTGAGAAGGGCGGGGTACTCAAATCAATCTAGCTTAGCCTTTCAAAGCTGGCCCTGGTTCGTATTCCTCTGCGCAAATCGACCGCAGCTTTTCGCGATTTTCTGATTTGTGACGTAATTCCGCAAATACTAATCATTATTTGTTAGCGATCGGATGGATTCCCATCGAGCGTAGATGGGTTACGATTTTTATCTTGAAATGACATTATAAAAATTGGTTATATTATTGAAATATAAAAATTAATTTTGATTAGTTAACTGCAATCTACTCCCAAAATAGCGCCATTCAGGCGTGATTTTCCCAAAAACTACGAATACTGGCCAGAAATGTGCCAAAAACCGCCTTTCTTAAGGCCTTCCAGCTATTAACTTAATGTTGACTGTTAGCTGTTTCGGGAATAAATTCCCGGGTATGGTCGTTATGTTGAAAGATGGGCGAGTCAATAAAACAAACACTTTTAAGTGCGTTTCGGGTCCTTTTGGGCCCATTAGTTCGAATTTTGCTTCGCCAAGGTATTTCTTATTCTGAGTTTGCGGAGGTAGCAAAAGCTGTTTATGTCGAAGTAGCGCTTAAAGATTTCAAGGTTGCGGGCCGACGCGCGACTCGAACCCGTGTCGCGGTAATGACTGGTCTGACGCGAAAGGAAGTTAAGCGCGTTATCGATGAAGCAATAAAAGACAAATACGAACCAAAAACTAAATTTAATCGGGTGAGTCGAGTGCTGGTTGGATGGCACACCGATACTGATTTTACCGGCCCATACGGATTGCCATTGGAACTGCAATACGAAACGGGTAACCCCGAAGAGCCGACGTTTTCAGAACTGGTAAAGAGGCATAGCGGCGACATGTCTCCGCGGTCGATCTTAGATGAACTGATTCGTGTTGGTGCGGTAAGGGAAACAGATGTTGGTTGGTATCGAGTACTTCGCAGAGAGTACATAACTGATGCGACTGGTCGAGACACTTTCGAACGAACCGGTTTCTTAGTAAGAAACTTTGTAAATACAGTCGATTTCAATATGACGAAAGTTGCGCCAGGGAAGGGCCGGTTTGAACGACACGTCTTTCCTGCAGACGGCCTACGGGAACAAGACCTGCCACAGTTCGACAGCTATTTGCGCGAGAGGTGCCAAGCACTGCTGGAGGAGCTGGACAATTGGTTGGCCAATTTGCCGGACCCGGACCCTGATGATAACGACGCTGTAATACACACGGGTGTTGGGGTTTACCACTATATGAG
>JBPCXM010000494.1:0-2564 GCA_051008535.1 Pseudomonadales bacterium
ACAGTCAATTTAGTATTGCACTCTAGGGCAAGTAGCGTAGACGATAATATGTTTAACTATACCAACAAGATTAAGAACTGACGTCATGCAAACAATAAGCAGATGCTGTATTAATAGTTTGAAAACACGAGGAACGCATAATGTATAAAAACACCGATTTCCATAATATTAGTACTTGCCGCAAACACGGGCTAACTCTCACCATTGCCACTACGCTAGCTTGTGGCGGGGCGGGGATTGCCAATGCCAATGTGCTTGAAGAGGTTGTAGTCACGGCGCAAAAGCGCGAACAAAACCTGCAAGACGTGGGCGTGTCCGTCACGGCCTTCTCCGGCGATCAAATGAAAGCGCTGGGTGTAACCAACACAGTAGAAATTACCGAGCAAGTGCCAGGTTTGCAAGTTAATACTTTTTCGCCGACTTTGACTATCTTTAACCTGCGTGGCGTATCGCAGAACAATTTTACCGATAACCTGGAAGCGCCGGTGGCCGTATACATCGACGACGCCTATGTTGCCAGTATGAATATGATCAGCGGCCAACTCTTCGATGTAGAACGGGTTGAAGTGTTACGCGGTCCGCAGGGCACGCTGTTTGGCCGTAATGCCACCGGTGGGGTGATCCACTATTTGACCCGTGGCGCCGATGACGAGGAATTCAATGGCTATGTAGAAGCCACGGCAGCCGATTTCGACAAATACAGTATCGAGGCGGCGGTTGGCGGATCGCTCTCTAGCGCCGTTCGCGGGCGCGTGGCGGCACGTTGGGAGGAGTCGGATGGTTTTATCGAGTCGGCTGACTTTCCGGAGGGCAATCCCTTTCCGAGAAGCGGCGTAGACATTGGCGCAACCGACGGTTACGCGCTACGGGGGGCATTCCAATTTGATTTGTCTGATAGGGCAACGCTGGAATTAATGTACAAATATACCGAAGACGACGAGGTGCCTACCGGTGCGTATAGTTTCCTCCCCTATGGCGATAGCGCTCAAGCCTATATCCCACCGGAGTTCGAGGCGTTTGTTACCGACGTTATTGAAGCCCCCGCCGCTGCAACACCGGACATATTTTTCTGCCCCAGCCAGCTGGATTGCTTTGCGCCGGTAGACCAGGCAGGCCGCACAATATTTGAAGGCGACCATCCTGATCCGCACAAGCATTTCTCTGACTTTCCTGGATTTTACAATCGCGAGACAAACAATTTTACCGCTCGCCTGGACTGGGAACTGAATAACGGCATGGAGTTTGTGTCCATTACCAACTACGCCGATATGGAAAAATTCTATACCGAAGATGGTGATGGCATTCCAGTGCCTATTATCGAATTCACTACCGTCGCGGATTTTGAGCAGTTATCGCAGGAGATCAGGCTTTCTGGCAGCACTGAAACCATTCGATGGCAGGTTGGGGCCTATTGGCTGGATATGGAAACCGATGCCGATGTGATCACACGCGGTGCACCGGTATCTGGCGTGGCCGTGGACTTAGGGTTTGATCCGGATACCCTTGATAGGCCTTCGGTTGTTCAGGACTACACCCTGGAATCCAGTAACTGGTCTGTATTTGGCCAGGGCGAGTTTGATTTTAGCGACGCGCTCACGTTGATTGCGGGTATACGTTGGTCACAGGACGATAAGGACATGCGCTTTCGCACTAGCTTCGAATCGGAGGCAGATGGTATTTCCGTTCCGGGGCTGTTTGATTTACAGCGCGAGATTGGAGCTGCCGGTGGCGGCGACCAAGACACCGTTGACTACAGCGACTACGCCGCCAGGCTCCAACTCGATTGGCGCGTCAATGACGATACGCTGGTATTTACGTCTTTCAATCGTGGCATTAAAGGCGGCAATTTCGCGCCCTCCGCCAATGTTGGTGTGGCCAATATCAAACACGATGAAGAGGTTTTAAACTCCTTTGAGGTAGGCATAAAAACCGAATTTGTCGATGGTCTCGCGCGTTTTAACGCGACTGCTTTTTACTACGATTATGATGACTATCAAGCGTTCACCTTTTCCGATGGAACGCCCAGCGTGGCGAACGCCGATGCAACAAACTTAGGCGCTGAATTCGAGCTGTTTCTGTTACCAAGCGAGCACTGGGACATTATTTTAGGCCTTTCATTGATGGATTCTGAAGTGGATGGCGTGGAAACGCCGCAGCAGCAGGTCACGCCGGTTGGCTTCGAGGTGGATTGGCCGATTGATTTCCTCGATGGCGTCGAGCTCCCCAATGCACCGAACTATAGTGTGAACTACCTCGTTCGTTATAATTTTGACGCATTGGGCGGCAACATAGCGCTACAGTTAGATGGCGCGTACTATGATGACCAATATCTGGAAGTCACCAATGGCGGTGGAGCGCTTCAAGAGGCCTACGGTGTTACCAATGCGCATGTCAGCTGGACCAGCCAGAACGAGAGCTGGAAGCTAAAAGCCTGGATTAAAAATCTGGCCGACGAAGAGTACAAGCTGTACGGCCTGGACCTAGGTATTCTGGGATCAACGGCCGTTTATGCGCCACCACGCTGGTGGGGATTCACCGCCTCCTACAGTTTTTAGAGAATGAAC
>JBPCXM010000495.1:0-11381 GCA_051008535.1 Pseudomonadales bacterium
GCTTCTAGCTGCCTGAGTAAAGCAACGTTTTCGAATTCGAAGCCCAGAGATGTAGAGACAAATTTGTTAAACCGCGACGCAGTAGAGTACATCAGTGCAAACCAGCACAACACCAGAAGTCCCATCATGGACTTTTCGCTTGAAAATTGAATGATTAAATAGCAACCAAGCGGAACCATTGCGGGAATAGCAAATAACTTGTACGTGGAAAAAAGCGCATTATTCGCGATGCTAGCGCACGCCACAAGCGCGCCAATTATCATCAGTAAATAGGGTAGCTGCTGGGCACTGCTCTGATGCGCGATGAAAATACCCACTGCGCCCCACAGGCATCCGTTGGCCAAAACGCTGCTCGCGTACACCTTGTACCACACGTCAATATTGGCGTAACGATCTCTGCGCCGAAACGCATGGGCCGCGTAAAAGCGATGAGAGATGACAGCAAGTACCGCCAGTAGCCAGCCTACGAGCACGCCATGGTTTAGCTGCGTCCAGTAGATAACGACCAACAAACATGCCGCAATTACATTGCCCGACCCGAAATTCGGCACCTGCGCATAGAGATATTCGGTTTTCTTTGCGTGTTTCTGTTGTTCCATCGAATTAGTCATTATCGTTCACTTTACAACCAGTTATGACCATTATGTACAGATTTACTTATGTAGCTGATAACTTTGCTATCTTGCAACGATTTTTATCAGCAGCTTCTCAACCGTCAAGTGTTTATTTTTGATTGAGTTTACGTTTCGAGTATCTCAAAAATGAGAAAAGCCCATGAATACTGGGCTTAAGCACGAATTGGTGGTTTTATTGGCAACATGGGCATAGCATCGTCTCTCCACCTTAAATTGATACTGGAGAGAAAAAATGGAACAGAACGGTTCAACAAAAATAGTTAGCATGGGCCACTACCTACCCCCTCAGCGGGTTAAGTCGTCGGAGTTGATGGAAGAGATCGATTCAGAGCGGCGGTTTGGTGTTCGCAGCCACTTCCTTTCGGCGCTGATCGGAGTTGAGGAGCGTCGTTATGCACCGGCTGACGCACCACCGTCGGCGCTGGCGATCGAGGCGTCAATTGACGCATTGCGACGTTCTAGCATCCGCCCCGCCGATATAGACTACGTCATATATTGCGGCATAGAACGGGATTGGCAAGAGCCGGCTACAGCGCATCGAGTACAGAGCGAAGTCGGAGCATACAATGCAACCTGCTTCGACGTGACTAATGCCTGCCATGGATTTATGAATGGACTCGCCATCGCCGACGCCTTCATAGGCACCGGCAGCGCCGAAACCTGTCTGGTATGCACCGGCGAAGTGGGATCCAAAGTTGCCAAGGATATAATACGGCAACTGCGCGATGAGCCTTGTACAAAAGATCACTTTAAACTACAGGTTGGCGCGCTGACATTGGGCGATGCCGGTGCGGCTATGATCGTGCAACGTTCAAACAACGACTGCGGGTTCAAAAAATTCCGCTTTAGCAGCGGTGGAGAGCACGCTGAACTGTGCTACTACAATAAGTCAAGAAACGGCACGGTCAATGGTGCAATGCATATGAAAGAAATATCGGCGGAGTTAGTGGCATGGCACAAGGAGGCGATCAATCAAACTTATGAGCAATTGGGGTGGCGGCCCGATGATGTGAAGTCCTTGTTCCTGCATCAGCTCGGCGCCCGCCCGCACAAATGGTTTTGTGAATTGGCCGACATCGACGTTTCCAGAGCGCCCGCTACGCTGCCTAAGTTAGGAAACATAGCGAGCGCAACAATTCCGGTTACAATGTGCTTGAACCCGCCGGACATTGGCGATAATGTGCTGGTCTTGAGTTCGGGCAGCGGTGTGTCTATAGGTCAAACCGGGCTAACGTTCTAACGAAAGTAGAGAGCAATTATGACTTTTTACGCTATACCGTCTTTTTGCGCGATCATAATAAAAGCATGGTTGTTATGGCGGGGAAGATCTACGGCACCGGAAAATAATGCGCTTATTCTGCTGATAAGCGCATTGTTAGTCATGAATCTGGTCGAATTTAGTATGTTTATGTTGTCGGACAGCCCCAGGGAGATCGCATTGGCGGTGCTAAACCTATACTATTTTTCGGCGGCATTTACTGCTGCGACTATTCTCAATCTGTTTCTGTGCCTGACGGCTAACGAGGCAAAAAATCTTAAGCAATTCAATTGGGCGTTGGCGGCTATCGTTGGCTCAATCAGCTTGATACCCGGAGTTGTGGTCGCGGGCGTTGAATATATTGGCTATACCTTTATGCGCGTTCCCGGTACCTTGTATGTAGTATGGGCGGTTTACATCGTATCGACACTATTATTTAGCGTGTATCTGTTGCTTAGCGGTTACAAAAACAACACCAACACATTGCAAAGGCGACGTTGTTTAGCCGTATTGTTAGGACTTTTGCCATTTATATGCACCGCCATCGGTGTGATTTTCCTGATGATAGGAGGAATAAAAATCAACGCGACCGTTGTTCTGTCAAGCGCCGCAATTTTCTTTTTAGTCGCTCTAATCTATTCAGAACAACGACACGGTCTGTTTAAGCTTCTCGCCAGCGTACCCTTCACGGAAGAATACGCCCTGCGCGCCGAGCTGGCTAATCAGGTAAGAAATATAGAATCCAACGCGTTTGGCGGCGCCGACCAAATTAACTTTAAAGATCAAATTAAGAAAATCGAGTCGCTGTACATCGACTTGGCGATTATTGCCAATGACGGCAATAAAACCCATGCCGCAGCGGCTTTAGGCATATCCAATGCAACTCTGCACAGAAAAGCGACACGTAAGTACCAGCAAGTTTTCGAGACGTGTAACGCTGAGGAAAGAAAATATGTCCTTCCCTGGACACGAACATCGGGCTATTCAGCTGTGGATGAATAACAAGAGTTCTTGATTGTCCTGCTTAAATAACTCGGAGAAAAAAATGCTCAGAAGGATTACTGCCTGTATGGTTATTGCACTGCTAAGCAGCATGACCTTCGCCGACGACTTCGATGCCGTAAAAGCCAAGCTGGCGACAGCGATGGCTGCCGATAGTCGCACGGCACAGGAAAAAGCTCGCGATGCCAACCGGTTACCGATCGAAACCTTGGAATTCTTTGGCCTTCGTGATGATATGAAAGTGGTCGAATTGATTCCCGGTGGTGGTTGGTATACGCAGTTACTCGCACCGGTACTGGCCGAAAATGGGGAATTTACGGTGGCATTGGGCACAGGCCGCGTGGAAGAAGCGCTACTCGGCAAGCCTGGTTTCCAGAAGGTTGAGGTCACAGGCAAGGATGCGAAATTTAGCCGACCTGAAGGCGCGCGCTTCTACGATCTAGAAATGACCGGGCTGGGAGTCAAAAAAGCCGATATGGTATTGACGTTCCGCAACTACCATAACTTTGCCGCCGCTGGCCGTGCCGCTATGAACAATGCAGCATTTAATGCGCTAAAGCGTGGCGGAATCTATGGGGTAGTGGATCATACGGCCCGGCACATGGAGTCTGCCAGCGCTGAAAACCGTCGCCGCATGGACCCTGTGTTGGCGATTAAGGAAATACAGTCCGCTGGGTTCGAACTGGTGGATTTCTCAGACCTGCACTACCGCCCCGATGATGAATTGCGCTACGAAGTCGGGCGCAAAACGGTAACCGGAAATACCGATCGGTGGACACTAAAGTTTCGTAAACCCTAGGGCCTGTTAACACTAGTTTTATAACTCGGCCAGCTTAACCACCCGTGCCGAAACGGGCGGGTGTTGTTTAGCGCCAATCCAGCGCCAACACATCGTACCGCTATTGTGACCTGCAGTTTCCACCCAATTGGAATGACCCGGATCGGTATGTGAAATCAATAGTTTCACGCTGCCGTCGGCTTCATAGTGCGCCGTGTGTTTGTTGATGTGAATGGTGTGATAGCGATAATCCAACGACTCCATCCACCAGTTGTTTAACTGAAAATTCCAGGTCTGGCAATCGGGAATTTCTGTGGCTTCCAATACCAACACCTCGTCGTCGGCAATATCCCACGCGCTGTGGAAATAATAAATATTCGGGTCACCGCCGATGGCCTGGCAATAGGCCTGGTCGGCGGCGGCCATCTCATTGGTTGTCGGTACAAAGCTCTCGGCCCAGTCTTCAAATAATTGCGCGGATCCTTTGACAAACATTACCGCGCCCTGCAATGCTCGATCAAGTTTCTCTGCCGATAGCGGTTTAGGCCTGTCTTGTTCTGCGCCAATGCGCTCTATTTTTAACTCAGCGGCTTTTTCGTAAGCCCGGTCCTGAAAGGTTTGGCGCACGTTAATGGAATTAGTTTCTGGCCCCATAGACAACCAATTGCCGGGGTGCTCGTTCTGACTGATGATGATTTCCAGCGTTCCGTCGGGGTTGATTTCCATCTCTCTGGAGTCCAGGTAGCCGGTGGTTTCCATGCTGCCACCGGAGGCGTATTTGTTGATAACTGTGCCAAAACCGAGGTAGTCGACTGTACCTCGCTTACCAGTAATACGATATTCATATTGGGCTTTAATTGAAGCGCTTTCATAGCGGTTGTCCGGGTTGTCGGCACCCAGTTTAATCGTTTCATGAGCGCCACAACGTAACTGAGGAAATGCTGGATCGCTGTGTTCGAGAAAACTCTCCAGTCCTCCACGCAGCAACCGCGTTAGATAACGATAACCCTCCGCCTGACTAAACGGGTCCTGCGGCGCTTTCTCGCTTTGAATGATCGCTCCCGCTTCTTTCAGCGCGTCACAGAACTCTGCCCATGCCGTGCCTTCTACGATTCTTTGTTCCGCGTCGCTCATTGCCATTTTATTGTCCTGTAGTGAATAAACTGTACATACAGAGCCTCCCGATTTGCTCTCTGCAAGGCGCAGTTTGCAGGGAATGTAGACCACCTTTCCAAAAAGTGCAACGCCGCAGAGGGCAAAGGCCCACTCATTACTCCATTGTTAAGTCATAGCGTTCAACATAAGGCCCGAACAAGTCTTCAACCTCCGCGCGGGTGATGCCATAGTCTTCGAGCCGATATTCGTGCTTGCCGTGTTTACCTTGGGGATGCTCGTCTAACCAACGCTGCATTGATACCCTTCCCGCGTCGCTTAACTCAGCACCGGTCGCTTGATAAATTTTCTCAATTCCGGGCCAAGGGTCTTGCACGAATTCATCGTGGTACAAATCGATAAACTGGCCAGGGTATTGTGCCTCCAGCCTCGCTCGTGCAGTTTCAAAGGTGGTGGTGTAGATGCGCAGCATATCCATCCAATCACGACCAATTTCCAGCGGATCAACTAGGTCCGACCCGCCTTTGCGTATCACCGCACTAAAGCTGCACCCAGATGCAACAATAGTTAATGGCGCGCGGTGCGTCTGAACAATAACTGCATGCGGATGGTTTTTCAAAATCGCTTCCACCCCAAGCTGATGCAGCGGCGTTTTCAACACCCAGCGGCCAGCCTTCTTGTGCTGGAGCAATTGCAACTGGAGCTTGTGATAGGCGTAGGACGCGGTCAAATCTTGCGCGTACAGCCAGTTCGCGTAAGAAGGGATATGATAATTCGCGGAGTACTCTACCGACATAAAGTTACGATTAAATAATAGATGGCATTCGTCCGGTTCTTCGGCGTCGAGCAAATGGGTCTTAAAAAAGCCCGGTAGAAACTGCTCGGTCATGGCCACGCTTTGCTGCGTTTTGGCAATGCGAGGATCAGTCAGGTAGCTCGCCTCCTCAGGCGGTGGCACCGGGTTTTGACCCTCCCACAAACGCAGCGTGTGGTTTGCCGGGTCATGATTGAGCATATGATGCAGCGCGGTTGTTCCTGTGCGCGGCAAACCCGCGATAAAGATCGGGCGGTCAATCTGCTGCTGCAACACATCCGAATGTTGCTTAATGTAATCTTCAATCAACAGGCGATTGCTCAGCCCATTTTGAATCATCAGCTCTGCCCTGAATTTACCAACTTCGTTTGCGTTGGCTTCGTGCTCCAGCGCTTCGGCCAGAATATGTAACGGTTGTAAAAAGTCATGACTGCCAAAGTCTTCCAGTTCCGTTTTGGTTTTGGCGTCACAAATCAGTTTATCAATTTCGATCACTACCAAATACTCAGTCGCTTGTCAGGTAATAAGTACATGCCATCTTCCTCTTTCAAATTATACGCTTCATAAAACTGGGGCATATTGGGCAACACACCATTAACCCGATATTCGGAAGGTGCGTGTGGGTCGGTCAGCAGGCGCTTGCGTAATTCTTCCTCACGATATTTACGTCGCCAAACCTGCGCCCAACCCATGAAAAAACGCTGATCGCCAGAAAAACCGTCAATCACCGGCGGCGCAACACCATCGAGAGAGAGTTTGTAGGCGCGATGTGCCATGGTAAGTCCCGCCAAATCCGCAATGTTTTCACCAAGCGTTAACTCTCCTTTAACATGTGCTTCTTCGAGAGGAGAATAGGCGTCGTATTGGGCAATAAGGCCTTGCGCACGTTTTTTAAATTCCTCTTTGTCGGACTCTGTCCACCAGTCACGCAAATCGCCCACACCGTCAGATTTGCTGCCCTGATCGTCGAAGCCATGGCTAAACTCATGACCTATGACTGCAACGATCGCACCATAGTTGACCGCATCGTCTGCATCAACGTTGAAGAATGGCGGCTGTAATATAGCTGCCGGGAATACTACTTCGTTCATGCTTGGATTGTAGTAAGCATTCACGGTTTGCGGCGTCATAAACCATTCGTCGCGATCAACCGGTTTGCCTAACTTGCCCACCATGCGCCGGTATTCCAGCGCATTCGAGCGCAGCACGTTACCGACAAGGTCTTTTTCGTCGACCGGTAAGGTTGAATAGTTTTTCCACTTTTTCGGGTAACCAATTTTAGGCGTAAAAAGCGCGAGCTTATCGTGCGCTTCTTTCTTTGTTTCCGCGCTCATCCAGTCGAGCCGGTCGATTGAGATGGCAAACGCCTTGCTCAGATTAGCAACCAGCTCGTCCATGCGCGCTTTGGCCTCGGGACTAAAATGCCGCTCAACATAGATCTTGCCGACGGCTTCACCCATCGCTGCGTTAACAACTTGCACACCGCGCTTCCAGCGGGGTCGGTTTTCTTCGGTACCACTCAGCGTTTTGCCATGAAAATCAAAATGGGTAGCAACAAATTCGGCATTCAAATACGGTGCGTACTCGTCCAACAAATGGAATTTGAAATAAGCTTGCCATTCGCTCACAGGTACATCTCGCAGCGCGAGTACCACCGCCTGCATATAACTCGGCTGACTGATAATAATCCTTTCGCTGTTGGCCACACCTGCGGTTTCAAGGAAGCGCAGCCAAGCAAAGTTGGGCATGAATTTTTGTACGTTCTCGATAGTGAATTTGTTATATTTCTTTTCCCGGTCGCGATTTTGAATGTTAGTCCAGCTCGCTTCAGCAAAGCGTGTTTCTAACGCCATCACACTAGCCGCCTTGGCTTTCGCATCTGAATCACCAGCGAGCGCTAGCAAGGTTTCTACATACTCAACATACTTTGCACGAACATTTTTAAAGCGCTCACTCTCTTCCAAGTAATAATCGCGGTCAGGTAGTCCAAGACCGTTTTGAGCGAGGTAGCCGATATACTCTGTAGAATGCCGCGCATCTTGATTGATATAGTAGGCGATGGGTTTGGCGACTCCAATCCGCTGATTAGCGCCTATGTAACTGACAAGATCCTCTGGGGTCCGCAGGACTTGTATCGCCTTAAGCTTTTGCTGCAGCGGCTGCAGGCCCAAATGTTCCACACGCTTTACATTCATAAAGCTGGCGTAAAATCTGCCGATTTTCGCAAGCTCCGGGCTCTGCTGAGTAGCATTCGCTTTCGATTCGCCTGTAGCCGTAACCGCTAGGTTGCCGATATCCAAATACGCCTGCGCGGCTACTTCAATAATTGCACGCTGGTCAGCCTCGGCTTTGTCGGCCAATTCTGTGAACGCGCCGTAGTTGGATTTATCGGCCGGAATCTCCGTATTTTGTAACCAAGAGCCATTGATAGACCGGTAGAAGTTATCGTGCGGCCGTATCGACGCATCGAAATTGTGCGTGTCGACGCCCAGGCCAGGTGACGCTGTGCTGCTTAGTGTAGGCTTTGCTGTTTCGCTCTTCTCGGCTTGGGCTAGCCGAGTGATTACATTGTCGTTGGCGTTCGCCATGAATACCTGCGTCGCAGCAGCAAACGCCACCGACAGCAGCGGTATAGAAAGCAATTTCATCTGTGTTTCCTTTACAAGAGAGCTTAAAATCATCGACAGTTTGTTTAAAAACTGCTCAGAAGGCTTTTTATACTACGTATTATAAGCAAGCGCCATTATTCTGACATACTTTCTTGGGTTTTCCCTACAGCAGTTGAATAATAAAGAGTTTTTTACACGCAACAACTAGTGAAAAGAGATTAGTTTGAGCGTGGCCGACACAACCAAAATCGCGCGCAGCGCTACATTGACTAGTAGTGCTATGAGTCGGCTACGGGGCGGGCATTAGTAATACGCGCGTAAAAAAGCCAGCCCTGGAGGCTGGCTTTTGCGGGACTTCGTCGCATCGATTATCCCAACGAAAAAGATGTCAGTCGACCACCGCCGCCACCAATTCTGCGTTTGCGGCGACGGCGCATGCGCTGAAACAATTCCTTCCGTTTGGACTCCAGCCACTCGTCGCGAGTAACCGATTTGTCCTCTAGTCCACGACGAGTTTCTTCGTTACGGCGGAAGTGGGTGAATTCTTCGAATGCGTCGATTTCCGGCGCCAGTTCACGTACCACGAGCTCGATAAATATTGCATCATCAATATAACCCAGCGCCGGAATATTGTCTGGAATCAAGTCTTGTGCATAATGGAAATAAGCCAGCGCGCTGCTGATGTCGAGTTTTTCTTCCTCCTCCAATGGCCATTCCGAGTCGTCCAGCATATTGATAAGCAATTGCAGCTTCTCAAATCGCTGTTGTACGAAGCGCGGCTGACTCTCGCTGGGAATGCCATCGAGTAATGCCTGCGCCTTACTGACAATATCTTTCTGCTCAACGTCGGTAATATTTTCCTGAGCGCGGGTCATTAACTTGCGGAAATAGTCGAGGTCTTCCTCGTCTAGCGTAAAGGCAATTTCAAGACTCATTTTTTATGCTCCTGCTAATCAATATCGGGGTCAGCATAGGCAATCCGTAAGCAGTTAGCAATACCTGATTGTGTAACCTAATGCGGGCTTGAATGCGGCTATTGTGGCTCATCACGGTACCGCAGCATCACGTTATACAACAAGCCATGCGCACTGCCAATCACTGCATCAGTGATCATGCCCTCAACGTCACATGCGTTTGCTGCTTCAATCAAGCGCTCGAATTGTCTTATAAAATTAGTCGTGTGGCGTGATCGTATTTCAGTGCCAAAAAACAAGTCGTACATATTTTCTTCACCGCCACCACTGAGTTGCATAAACTTGCGTGAGAAAATTTCCGGGTCGCCGCGGCTCATTTCAGCCCACAATGCTGCAATCGCGTCACCAGTCACTGCCCCGGAACCGGAGGCGCCCTGGCTGGAGATATACAGCATTCCAACCATGCCCCCCAAAGATTCGCGAACTGCTTCATGAATGCGCATAAAGGTTTGTTGCTGGGTATGCATAGCGTAGGCTTGTATGGCCTGCGCCTGCAATTCGGCCTGTTCCGACGACTTGCGCATTTCCTCATGCTGGCGCCGGATAGCGTCCGTATTTTTCGACAATTCTTTCTGCTGCAGGAAGTAACCAACCACCAGCCACAGGAATGCCAGCGGTGCGAAAGCACCTTCGAGAAAGCTGCCCAATGATTCTAACGGCTGTACGTAAAACGCCTGCCAGCCGATCTGATCGCCGATATAGATGACACCTGCGCCCAACCAGATGGTGGTCAGCGACAAGGCCAGCAGGATGCGCCAGTCCCAGTCACCTCGGATCGAATGCTGCGCCAATTCAGGGTTTTCCATTGTTATGCTGCCATCGAGAGTTGCGTTGCCAGGAGAACGTTATCGCAATGCCCTACAGCATAAATAAAACTGCGCCGATTTTACAAGTTAGTGTGGCCTTTATCCTTAGCCATCAACACTGCCACGTGCCGCATGGCGGCCGCCACGACGACCAAAGTAAGTCGATTCACCAATGCACGTGCCACTTGAGTAGCCTGCACCGTCCTGAGCGATATTCGATGCGCACGCGCCGGCAGCGTAGAGACCGGGAATTGCTTGCTCTGTGCCGCCCAAAACTTCGGCGTCTTTCGATACCTGTAAACCGCCCAAAGTGAATCCAGTATAGGTCGACTTACCATAAGAACATTGCAAGGCGGCATACGGTGCTGCGGTTAACGGTTGCAGCCAGTCTACGTATTTGTGTTGCTCAGGATCGTCGCCATTAGCCGCGTGTTCATTGTAGTTGCCCAATGTTTCCTGCAATGAACCGGCAGGAAGCGCCAGACCTTGCTCCATTTCGGCTATCGTCTCCCAGCCATCAATCAGCTCCTGCATGCCCAACGCTGGGCGTTCGAAAATAGCGCTGTCGCAAATCAGGTAGGCAATACCATCGGGCTGTTCAACGCAGGCGGTTGCCGTGCGGGCGTGATAACAGTCTTCGTTGATGAAACGCCTGCCGTGTTTATTAACGAGAATACCTTTCAACAGGTTTTCCGGCGGGTAGAACGGCGCGGTAAGCAAAGCACCGTTCATATGGATGGCCCGGCCTCCTGCCGATACGCCCAATTGAATGCCGCTGCCGTCGTCGAAAGGGTTTCCTTGCTGCCAAACCATCGGCCCGGCAAGGCTCGGGCAATGCTCTGCAAGCATTTCTTTATTCATACTGAAGCCGCCAGCCGCCAACACCACGCCTTTCTTGGCGGCGACATATTTTTCTTCGCTGAAATGTGTGTAACGTACGCCAACGATACGACCATCGGCATCTACGACGAGGTTTTTTACCGCCGTATCGAACTGAAAGCGAACACCCAACTGCTGCGCTTTTTCGGTCAATTTCGCCATCACGATCGAACCGCCTTCGCTACCAACTTTTTCCACCTTGTGACCGCGTGGAGCCGGTTTGGCTTTTTCCGAGATCGGCCAGGCTTTTTCGTTACCCGACCAGATCAAGCATTCGTCGGTCGGTTGTTCGTAATGTTTCTTGCGGTAGAATCCGTCGTTAAACGGCACGCCCTGCTCGACCAACCAGTTGAAGTGTGAAACGCTGTCGTTGCAATAAAGACGGATCTTTTCTGCCTCCGGCTCGGGCGTATTGGCCATTAAATAGTTGAACATTTCATCGGCAGTGTCTTCGATGCCATTTGCCAACTGCGGCCGGGTACCGCCACCCAGATAAAAGTGTCCGGTAGCGGC
>JBPCXM010000496.1:0-3146 GCA_051008535.1 Pseudomonadales bacterium
GTCAATAATCCCAGCACAATAAAGAAAACACTGATCAGCCATTTCGCCCGGCTAAGAATACGGCGCGTATGCCGCGGGTCTTTGCCGCTGGGCCAGCCCCATTTGAGCGCGAGGCGATAAGTGCCTATTCCTGCGTGCAACTCGACCGCAAATAGCAAGACTAAATACAGCGGCCACATGACGCCGGTCACCACCCGGTCGGATGAGGCGTAAGGGCCTATGTCGCCCGGATGGGTGAACATGGCGTACAGGTGCACCGACGCGAAGAACATGAGTAGCAACCCGGTGAACACCTGTATCAACCACAGCGTGGTGTCAGGATGGCGCAGCGAGCGCGAATGCCGCCAGAACGTGTGGTATTCACGATAGCTGTTTGGCATGTGGCGGATGGCAACCAAGGCATGTACTACAAAAATGAGAAAGACTGCGGCGGCAATAAAGCTCACCAGTAGAGGATAAGGGCGGCCGAATAAGTACTGGCCTTCAAACAAGCGGGCGACGAAGTACATCGCATCCTTGCCCAATAAAATACTGGATACCAGCAACATATGCGCCCACATAAACAACACTAGCACCAGACCGGTGACACCCTGAGCTATATCCAACCACGCGGGCCAGCGATTGATAGCACGCGAATGGGCGTTATTGTTTTTTAAAATTGGCACGGACTGAATTCAATTGCTGAATCATTCGTATTAGTTATTCATGATGACCGATTTTGAATCTTTCCATTTGACTTGCATCAACTAACAATCGATTGTTCTATTTGAAGCGGCACGATGCTCCTAAAATAATGCGATACTCGCCGCAAGCTGAATGTAGGGGGGCAACCATGGACCACAAGCTATCCAATTCCAATCACGATTCCGTATTGACCAATGACCGTAAAATGACCAGCGTGTTTGAGCGCTTCCTGTCTCTATGGGTGGTGCTGTGTATTATCTCGGGCATTCTGCTGGGAAAAATTGCCCCTGGCGTGGCGCAATACCTCGACGGTCTGGCCATCCATGTCAACGAGGCGCCAGTGGTGTCCATACCGATTGCGATTTGCCTGTTTT
Organism: Pseudomonadales bacterium; assembly: GCA_051008535.1. Taxonomy (GTDB): domain Bacteria; phylum Pseudomonadota; class Gammaproteobacteria; order Pseudomonadales; family JAUIET01; genus JBBKXJ01. Next base: position 1,059 of record JBPCXM010000496.1, read on the forward strand.
TCATGATGTATCCCATCATGGTTAAGATCGATTTCGGCGAGGTGATTCAGGCCGGCAAAAGCGGCAAACCGGTGTTCCTGACCCTGTTTATCAATTGGTGCATCAAACCGTTTACCATGTACGGGATCTCCATTTTTTTCCTTGGCACGTTATTTTTCAATTTCATCGGTGCGGATGCAGTGGATCTGGTCAAGATGCCCTTCGGCCTCGATCTGCCGGTGGGGGCTTCACACGGCGCCGGCACGGTAGTGATGGCCGATGGCGTTAAAATGCTGCAAGTACCGCTTTGGCGCAGCTATCTGGCCGGCTGTATTTTACTGGGGATCGCGCCGTGCACCGCGATGGTCCTAGTGTGGAGCTATCTATCACGCGGCAATGACGGCCTGACGCTGGTGATGGTGGCGATTAATTCGTTGACCATGTTGGTCCTCTACGGAGTGCTGGGGGGATTTTTGTTGGGGGTGGGGCGTTTGCCTGTGCCCTGGCAGGCCTTGCTGCTGTCCATCGGTATTTACGTCGCCCTGCCGCTAGTGGCCGGTTACCTTTCCCGCAAGTGGATCATCTCAGCGAAGGGCGAAACCTGGTTTAAGGAAAAGTTCTTAAACATTCTCACTCCCATTACGATCATCGCCCTGCTGATCACCCTGGTGCTATTGTTCTCCTTTAAGGGTGACGTGATTATCAGCAACCCGCTGACCATCGTGTGGATCGCCGTTCCGCTCTTTATTCAAACCGTACTGATCTTTTCGCTGGGATACGGCCTGGCGCGTCTGCTGAAACTGCGCTACGTAGATGCCGCGCCTGCCGCCATGATTGGGGCCTCCAATCATTTTGAAGTCGCTATCGCGACATCGACCATGTTATTTGGACTGTCATCCGGCGCTGCCTTGGCCACTGTCGTCGGTGTGTTGATCGAGGTGCCGGTGATGCTATTGCTGGTGAAAATCTGCGTGAAGACCAGCCACTGGTTTAAAGAGGCCGATGCCCAACACGCTGCAGCGGGAAAAGCGGCCCCCGTTGCATAGATCACATGAGCTCCTACCCCCGATAAAGTTTTTGCAAGCGCTGATACTATTGACGGGCCTGGTTCCGGTCAATCATTCCTCCAGTGAGGAACCACCGATTAGCCCATTTATCTGAGTAGTTTTCTCGCGCGTGCTTTCAGTGACGGCTAGCCGGTCTTGAGCGACTCGCGCACAAAACGTGGTAATAGCGTTGAATATCCAGCCCAGCTTTTCAACAGCTTGGGGATCACGACCAAGCTTGTCTGTTGGATGCAGAAAACTGTTGACATTGTGCTATTCACACCCAAATAAAAAGTTGCCACCTGAACATTCCCTAAGCCTTATAACCCTCCAGAATTTTAATGTAATTCGCACGCTCAAAAGCACTGGGGTCGGCGACGTGTTGCTGGCTCATCGAGCCTTTCATTTGTGTCACCGATTCGTAGCCACGCTCGGACATCCAGGTTTCCAGCCCGTCGCGCAAGGTGCCAAGAAAACCGCGACCGTGCTGCAGCAATGCGGACGCTGTCATCACAACATCGGCGCCGGCCAACAGGTACTTGACCACCTCGGTAGTACTATGAACCCCACTGGTTGCGGCCAGCGAGGCGTTGATACGGCCATATAGAATCGCGATCCAAAGCAGAGGAATGCGAATCTCACTCGCGCTGCTAAGCTGCAAGTCGGTCACCAATTCGAGCCGGTCTAGGTCAAAGTCGGGCTGGTAGAAACGATTGAACAAGACCAGCGCGTCGGCACCGGCGTCATCGAAGACTTTAGCCATGTTACCGAAGGCGCTGAAGAATGGGCTGAGTTTAAGCGCTACCGGAATGGACACGGCATTTTTGACCGCCTTCACGATGGCAAGATAGCGTTGTTCAACTTCTGCTCCGGTGAGTGTGATGTCTGCCGGGATATAGTAAATGTTAAGCTCGATACCGCTAGCGCCGGCTTCCTGCATATTTTTGGCGTAGTCGATCCAGCCCTCATTGGTGATGCCGTTCAGGCTGGCTATCAGCGGAATGTCCAGGCTTTCCGCCGCACGTCGTAACAGCTCCAGGTAACATTCAGCGCCGACGTGGTA
>JBPCXM010000497.1:0-8572 GCA_051008535.1 Pseudomonadales bacterium
ACACCACCACCAAGGTTGCGTGCCGGTGAAATCGCCATTTCGTTCCAGAATTCAGTGCCATCTTTTTTATAGTTCTTGAGTGTGACGCTGCAGCTTTCTTCTACCGTTATGGCTCGGCGCAGTTGGCTAACGTGCGTGGGATCGGTGTCTACTCCCTGGAACATGCGGCAATTTTTGCCAATGATTTCAGCCGCGTGATAGCCAGTCATTTTTTCCGTCACCTGATTACAAAAAATCACCGGATTATCTGGCAACGTTGGATCGGTGATGACGATGCCATGTTGCACCGCGCGGGTAATTATTTGGTCAAACACAGGGGCGGCACGATGCTCCATGCGTTCTATCAGGGCGACGATGACTCTACTCAAGCGCTCCAGTGTGCGCCTCTGCTGCAGCGTCAGCACCCTCGGCTTGTTGTCGATCACGCATAAGGCGCCAAGCGCAGAACCGTCAGTAGTCTTCAGCGGCATACCGGCGTAAAAGCGAACATGGGGCTCGTCGACAACCAGTGGACTGTCGTAAAAGCGCTCGTCCAAGGTCGCATCTGGTACTTCCATCAATTCAGACGGCTCCAGAATCGCATGTGCGCAGAATGCATCGTCTCGTGAGGTTTCACTTACGGCGAGACCGCTAGTAGATTTAAACCACTGTCGATCGGCGTCAACCAAGCTGACTAACGCAATAGGCACTTCGCAGAAATCGGCGATAGCCCGGGTAATGCCGTCAAACACTGCATCGCGTGGCGTGTCGAGAATGCCGAGACGGTCAAGCGTCTGCAGCCGTTTACGTTCGTTTGCGGGTTTTGGTGGAGTTTTCATGGGCCATACCGATTCGGTTCTCCGATACAATGTAGGGATGTTTTTCTATTTCATCTGGGTTGAAATAACCCTGCCCCAAAACGGCTAAGATTTATATTAGTTTATACTTAATATAATTTTATGCTATTTTATTCGCGATTTAGTTGGCAATGCATTGCGTCACACAAACACGAAATAAAATAGTGATAATTCACACAGTCAGCTGCCGCGGGCGACAGGCGAGAAGGATAATAAAGCTGTCTAAATCAGGCTAGAATTTGTAACCGACGGTAATACCCCAGGTTCGAGGGTCTGCGAACACGGCCGAGCCGATATTGTTTCGCACAAACGGGTCGGCATCAAATGAATGCATCAGGTATTCTTCATCGGCCAGGTTTTTGCCGAATACAGAGATGCTTATATTGCTTGCAGTTTGATAAGTGATACGGGCGTTGAGCAGATCATAGGAATCGATGGTATCCAGCGGCCGGTTTTCTGGGGTTATAAACAATTCATCCTGATAGCTGTAATCGGCGCGCACTAGCAGTTCCCCGGCAGTGCCCAACGCCATTTTATATTCAGCTGAGAAACTGAAGGTATTTTCGGGGCTTCGGGTCAAACTGTTGCCGCTGAGGTCTTCCATGTTCTCTGCGGATACAAATTTGTCGTATTCGCTATCCAGATAGCCGTAGGTAAAACCCAGGGTCAAACCATCTAACGGCGTTGCGACGGCTTCCAGTTCAAAGCCTTGTATCTGCGCCTCGGCGGCGTTGCTGATAAACTGGGTACCGGCGTCACGAATTTGAAATACCTGCAGGTCCTGGTAATCCGTAAAAAACGCGGCAAGGTTGAGCCGCAACCTGTTGTCCAGCCACTCGGAACGCAATCCGATCTCGAATGTATCGGCCGTTTCGGGTTCGAACGGCGACCTCGCATCGTCCGCTATGGTCGATACGCCGTTAAATCCACCGCTCTTGTAACCTTGGGAGAAAGTGAAATATGCCAGCGCGTCATCCCCAAATTGATATGCGAGCGAGAGTTTACCGGTAAATTCTTTGAAGGTATCATCTTCATCGACAGAGAAAGGACCTTCCGGCAAGACCCCGGTAAGCGTACTGACACCTGATGCGTCCATCGCAAAGTCTTTTTCATCGACTGTGTAACGACCACCCAGCGTGATGTTGAGGCGGTCAAAAACAGGATAGGTCGCCTGGCCAAACACGGCATAGCTGCGGGTTTCCGCATCTTGAGAATACTCGGCCCGGTCAGGGAACAATACCATTTCCGGATCGGGGCCGCTCGACTGCGTGATATCCAGCCGGTCTATATCTTCCGTCAGAAAGTAAACGCCGGCGGTCCATTCCAGCAGGCTGCCGGTCGAGGTTAAACGCACTTCCTGCGACCATTGATCGGTGTTTTCGTCCTGACCCAAGAGTGGCAGTCCATAGGCAGTGACGTCTTCAAACACATCGTAGTCGCTCGCCCGAAATGCGGTAATAGATGTTAAAGTGCCGATAGGGGTTTCGATATCGAGACGCGCGCTGAGGCCATAGAATTCGCGCTGCGAGTCGCCGTCGGCGGCGAGTTCGGTGGTTCTTATGCTCGAACTGGGGGTCGCTAATGGTATAAAACCTGCCCCTAGCACTGGTACCGATGTAACGATGGCCTCGCGCGATGCGAGCCCTAGCTCGTCGGCATTAAAGTAATCCGCCGACAACAATAGCTGCGCGTTATAGCTTAAATCAAACAGTAGATGACCACGCGCGTTTAGATTGTCGTATTCGCGTAAACTGTCGGAACCGGTTGTGTCGTTAGTAATGTAGCCATCACGCGCATCATAAGCGACGGCAAGCCTGCCTTGCAGGGTTTTGCCGGTGATAGGCCCGCCAATGGCGCCGCGAATATCCGTGCGATCGTAACGGCCATAGGTCCCTTCAACATAACCTTCAGCAACGGGCCCAGGCTTTTTGCTGATGACATTAATCGCACCGCCGGCCACATTACGGCCGTACAACGTACCTTGCGGCCCGCGTAATACCTCCACCCGTTCGAGATCCAGAAATTTACCGCCTTGTACACCGCTGCGACCCGCATATACGTCGTCGACAAATATTCCCACTGAGGTATCTTCGCCGGCGCTGGTACCGGTAGACCCAATGCCACGAATAAAGAATTGCGGTTGCGTCGGCGTATACGAGGTCATCGCAAAGCCCGGGATGGTTGCAGCAATCTCTTCGTGGCTCAGCGCACCCATGCTTTTTAGGGTTTCACCGCTAATTGCAGAAACAGAGAACGGAATTTCCTGCAGGTTCTCTTCCCGTTTTTGAGCGGTAACGACGATGGCGTCGATCACAACCAACATCGCATCATCCTGAGCATAAGCATGCTCAGAGGCGATGAGTAGGTTGGTACAGGCAAAAAAGAAGGTATTGATTCTAGCGGATAGTTTGGCTGTCATTTGGTGTCTTCGTGTGTGGTTTTTTATGATCGCGCGGATTCTAACAGGATTTCTGCCACAAAGCAGTGCTCAAAATTAGATCAATAACTACTATTAGTACCTCCGTCACATGTGCGGCGACAGCTTTTTGCTATGCTAAATCGTTTAATACAGGAGAAAACAAGGCATGCTGAAACAATCTGTACTGGCCGTAAGTTTATTGGTGGGCGCCGCACACCTGGCGCAAGCCGATACGATCCTTGGAGTTTCCTCTGGTGCAGGTATTTGGCAATCCGACATCGTTGGCGATGTGCAAGACGGAACAACTAAAATTGACACCGAAGACGATCTTGGTTTAGAAGATAACGACAATAATTTTTTCTATTTCGCGCTGGAGCACCCGATTCCTGTTCTGCCTAACCTCAAGTTACAACATACCAAGCTAAGCGTCGATGGTGACAATTTGTTAACGCGTGAAATCGACTTCGACGGCAGTGTGTTTCCCGTCAGCGACAACGTCAGTGCCGAAGCCGATCTCACCCACACCGACGCTACGTTCTACTATGAAGTGTTGGACAACTGGGTATCGCTGGATCTGGGCATCAGCGTTCGCGTGTTCGATGGTTTCGTCGAGATTCAATCGACTAGCGAGTCGACTCGTGAAGATCTTGATGACCCCATTCCCATGCTATACGGTAAAGCAAGGTTCGATTTGCCGCTGACCGGATTGTCTGTCGACGCAGAAGCCAACGGTATTGGCTATGGTGGCAATACCTTAATTGACGCTTCCCTACGCGTCGCCTACGAATCCAGCATAGGCCTCGGTGTGGAAGCCGGCTATCGGAGCATGCAATTGGATATTGACGAAGATATTGAGGGAGATATCGATCTCAGCGGAGTTTTCGCTGGAATAAATTTTCACTTTTAGATTAAGTAAAAAAGGCCCGAATATCTTCTTCCTGTTCCATAGCATCGCGATAACCACATGCAATTAACTCTTGGCAAAACTCAGCTTCGAATAACAAGTAACTGGCCATACTAGAGCCACCGGCTCTGCCCGTCGCACCGGTGACTCGCATCATCTTGCGCATCGCGTGTGGCAGATCACCAATGTGCTTGGCGGCGATTTCATCGAATTCGATGGAAGGGTTAATCTGCAATAGATCAACAGTACGCAAAGGGCTGGTGTCGGCGTGCGGGTTTTCCAGTTGCACCATGCCAACCAGATCATTGATACGCATCAGATGGTCAAGGTCAGTTTCCAGGCTGTCGATAAAGGCACTTTTAAAAATATGACCCACTATTTGTGCTAGCGAGGGTGAGTGATTTTCAACGTGGCGCTTCAGCGGATGCGTTGGGTTGCCACTCACCCCGATAACCAGCAAGCGATCAGCACCGAGGTGTAAAACGGGGCTTATCGGAGCAAGTTGACGCATGGCGCCGTCACCAAAATATTCAAGGCTTATCTTCTCAGCTGGTAGTATGGTAGGAATTGCCGAAGAAGCCAGCAAATGGCCCACTGAAAGCTCAGTCGGAACACCAACGCGGCGCATGCGGCGCCATTTTTTCAAGTCGCCGCGGCCCTGAAAAAAACTCACCGACTCTCCTGATGTGTATCCCGTTGCGGTAACGGCCACGGCTTCAAGAAATCCGCTGTCGATTCGCCGTTGAATATTTTTGAAATGAATAACATGGGACAACAAATCACGTAACGGATCATTGTTCAACAACGCAACTGGTCGACGCCTGCCTATACCCTCGTTGAATAGAGAACCTACCAATCGCCCCATACTGACAGCGATATCGCGATGACGCGAGCGGTAGACCATATCGACATGCAAGTTTTTCCAGATACGCTCAACTTTCATCACTGCGAGTCGAAAATTATTCGCCGAAGCCGCCAGCGCTACTGCATTAATGGCGCCCGACGATGTACCACTAATAACAGAAAAGGGGTTATGGGCGTGCTTCGGTCGCAAATCGGCAATGGCCTTAAGCACACCAACCTGATAAGCGCCACGCGCACCACCGCCGGAGAGCACGAGTCCGGTTTTCATACGCCGAGCTTCTTATTACTCACATTTATTTTCATTGTTAATTGTTAGCAGGTATTTTTTTCTGATCACTCTTTCTCTTATGTTAACAGTTCCAGCCATGTTTGTTGAATAGTCGCCGTTGCATGCAAATCCATGCGAAAATGATTCGCACATACTTCAATGAGCACTGCACGTGGCTGCGGAAAAAAACAAAGACTTGTCCACTCTATTGGCCTTAGTACAATTTGTGCTGCCGTATAAAAAGCAACTTGCGGGTGCCATAGCGGCACTGATTTTTACTGCGATGATTACCTTGTCAATTGGTCAGGGCGTCAGAATGCTGATCGACCAAGGCTTTGTCGAGCAATCAGTCACGCAATTGAATCAGGCAATCATGTTTATCTTGTTACTCAGCGCGCTCATGGCCGCAGGCAGCTTCGTACGATTTTATCTGGTATCGTGGCTGGGTGAGCGGGTCAGTGCCGACATTCGCAAAGCCGTTTTCGAGCACATCATTAGCTTGCATCCCAGCTACTTTGAAACCAACCTCAGCGGCGAAATCATGTCGCGTCTCACCACCGACACAACGCTGTTACAAACTATTATCGGAAGCTCGTTTTCCATGGCGCTTCGCAGCTCGCTGACGCTGGTTGGCGCATTTGTGTTGCTGCTGATCAGTAATATTAAGCTAACCATGATAGTAGTCGGCGCCGTGCCGCTGTTGTTAGGACCGCTATTGCTATATGGCCGCCGAGTGCGTGCATTATCGCGGAAAAGCCAGGACTCTATCGCTGACGTGGGCAGTTATGCGGGCGAGGCTATTCAGCAAATAAAAACCGTGCAAAGCTATACGCAAGAAAATACCGAAATAGCCGCCTTCGGTAATGAGGTCGAGAAGGCATTCGACATCGCGCGACGGCGAATCAAACAGCGCGCGGTTTTGATCGTGGCAGTGATTGTACTGGTGTTCGGCGCTCTGGCCGGTATGCTGTGGGTAGGCGGCAATGATGTACTAACGGGTAAGATGAGCGGCGGAGAACTAGGCGCGTTTATCTTTTATGCCATTATGATGGCAACCTCGGTTGCAACGTTGTCAGAAGTATACGGTGAGTTGCAACGTGCGGCTGGCGCTACCGATCGCCTGTTAGAACTAATGCGTGTACCAAACGCGATTACTGCGCCAGAAAATAACCGACAAGCCGGCGCAGTGCTAGATGCAAGTGCAAGCTTTGATAACGTCACTTTCTGTTATCCTTCTCGACCTTCGCAACCTGCCCTACAGGATTTTTCATTGTACATTGAACAAGCCAAAAGCCTCGCGCTGGTGGGGCCTTCGGGTGCGGGTAAGTCAACCGTGTTTGAATTATTGCTGCGTTTTTATGACCCGCAAAGCGGCGGTATTATGCTCGGTGATGTCGACTTGCGTCAGCTCGACCCGCAAGAACTGCGTGCCCAAATGGCACTGGTTGCACAACAACCGGCTCTGTTCTCAGCTGACGTTGCCTACAATATCCGCTACGGCAAACCCGGCGCCAGCGATGCCGAGCTTATTGCCGCAACCAAAGCAGCGCACGCGCACGAATTTATTATGCAATTGCCTGACGGCTACGGCAGTTTTCTCGGTGAACAAGGTGTGCGCTTGTCGGGGGGGCAGCGGCAACGCATCGCAATTGCAAGAGCCATCTTGAAAAATCCTCGCATTTTATTATTGGACGAAGCCACCAGTGCACTGGATGCCGAAAGCGAGAATCAGGTGCAACTGGCGTTGCAGGAATTGATGCGGCAGCGCACCACGGTGATAATCGCGCATCGCCTGGCTACTGTGTTGCATGTCGATCAAATCGCGGTATTGGATCAGGGCCAGTTGGTTGCCCAGGGCACACATGCACAACTGCTAAGCAGTTCTCCTCTTTACAAGAGATTGGCGAGTTTGCAATTCAGAGATGAGCCGACGGCGGCCTAGGACAGCATAGGGGGATTACCCCAGTGCTACTGATTTTATTGGCTCAACAATACGCCTAAATCGCTCCTCGGCAAGCTGCTCGGCGATATTCTCGGGCGTATCACGCTGCCCCGCTGCGCGTGCAAATATTTCGCTCAGCGTATCACCAATCACATCGACGTGCGCGCGAATGTCTTCTGCCCTCATGCCGAGTCTTAAATAGTGCACATCGATGATGCCGCCGGCATTGATCACATAATCTGGTGCATACAAAATACCACGCTGCTGCAAAGCCACAGCATGGCGCGGCTCAGCCAATTGGTTATTGGCCGCCCCGGCGACAATTGTTGCCCGCAGTTCGCTGATACTTTTGTCGTTGATGCTGGCGCCCAGCGCACACGGCGCGAATACATCGACCGGCAAGGAGGCAATATCATTGCAGGCGACTGCCGTGGCCTGCAACTCTTGCACAGCCCTATTCACACTCTTTGCGTTGATATCTGTGACCCATAGCTCGGCGCCAGCTTCGGCAAGCAATTCCGCCAAGCAGTAACCGACGTTACCCAAGCCCTGAATAGCGACCTTGATGCCGACGAGGTCTCCACGCTGCAACTGCTGCCTTACCGCCGCCTGTATACCCAGAAACACGCCATAAGCTGTGGATGGTGAGGGGTCGGCGTTAACTGTTTGGCCCGAGTCATCTAACACTTCAGTAACAGCGATATGCTCGCAGTGGCGTGCCATAATTTTTAAGTCGTCGGCCGTGGTACCGGAGTCTTGCGCAATCACATACTGACCTCTCAATCCGTCTACCAGGCGTCCCATCGCCGCAAACAACGGGTCAGTTTTGTGCAGCGCAGGATCACCGATGATCACCGACTTGCCGCCGCCAAGCGGCAAACCGGCCAACGCTGATTTGTAGGTCATGCCACGCGCCAAACGCAGTGCGTCTTCCAAAGCGTCTTGCTCAGAAGCGTAAGGATACATCCGGTAACCACCCAGCGCTGGGCCAAGATTGGTATTGTGAATAGCGATAATGGCTTGCAATCCCGATTCGGGATCGTGGCCAAAAATGACTCGTTCGTGGTGATCAAATGCCGATGCTGAAAATACTGACATGATAGTGTCCTGTGATGGATAAAGTGTTCATTCAGCGCCCGCGCCCTTAAGCAGCCATCTCGACGATACGTACGACTTTGTCGCTGCGACCGTAAAACTGGTCTAGCAACACATCGCGTTTGCGTTTTACTTTTTCTATATTCGCCAGTTTGACGTGACCGTAGCCGCGAATAAATTCCGGCAGCGTGGCTATTTCAACGGCGAACTCATAGTTGTCTGCTTTCAAATCGCTTAGCAGCAT